>NZ_CALIED010000014.1:0-19674 GCF_938022135.1 uncultured Psychrobacillus sp. | reverse complement strand
TAAGACATCACAACCACGCGCGTAAGCGATGGGTGATGGCTTATCGCTCACCCCGTGGAAAGCGTCCGACTGGTGCGGAAATCAATTTTACTCTCTGCTCTAAGATTTCTTTGCATCATAAATCAACCCTACCCTTTAACATAGCCTTTTATAAAAGAATTTTATTAAATTTTTCTTAATTTTTAAATTTTTAAAGGGTTTTATTAGTAATTATAGAATTTATTATATATGTAAACGTTTTCAATTTTAAGAGAGAGAGGTAAGGATATGAAACTAACAAATTTTATTAATGGAAAATGGCAAGAGGGAGAGGCTTCCTATACTGCTGTTTTGAATCCAGCAAACGGTGAGCAGTTAGCAGAAGTAAGAATGTCTACAAAAGAGGATGTAGACGTTGCAGTGGAGGCTGCAGTGAAGGCACAAAAGAAATGGGCATTAGTTCCGGCTCCAAAACGAGCGGACTATTTATATGAAATTGGCAGACTGATGAAAGAAAGAAAGGAGCATCTAGCTCAAGTACTGACAAAAGAGATGGGGAAGGTCATAGAAGAAGGACGTGGAGAAGTACAGGAAGGAATTGATATGGCCTTTTATATGGCAGGTGAAGGAAGAAGACTTTTCGGAGAAACGACCCCTTCTGAGCTAGCAGACAAATTTGCCATGAGTGTTCGAGCACCAATAGGAGTGGTTGGACTGATTACACCTTGGAATTTCCCTGTGGCCATTGCTACTTGGAAGTCATTTCCTGCTTTAGTGGCGGGCAATGCATTTATCTGGAAGCCTGCTACAGAGACACCAATGATGGCGTTTGAGATGGCTAAAATATTTGAAGAGGTTGGTCTGCCAAGTGGCGTTGCAAACGTAGTATTTGGTTCCGGATCAGAGGTGGGTACTGCAATGATTGAGCATAAGGACGTAAAAGTTATTTCGTTTACTGGCTCAACAGATACGGGAAGTAAGGTAGCCGAGCTTGGCGGGAAGCACTTAAAGAAGATTTCCTTAGAAATGGGCGGAAAAAATGCCGTCATCGTTATGGAGGACGCAGATTTAAATCTAGCTGTAGACGGAATTCTTTGGAGTGCCTTTGGTACAGCTGGCCAGCGCTGCACCGCATGTAGTCGAGTGATTGTGCATAAAGATGTGAAGAAGAAACTGGAGAAAATGCTTCTAGAACGTATGGAGAAGCTGACAATTGGTGATGGGATGGATGAGACTGTCAAGGTTGGTCCAGTTATTAACAAGGCAGCATTAGAGAAAATCCACTCCTACATTCAAATTGGAAAAGAGGAGGGGGCTAACCTTGTTGTAGGTGGTACGATCCTTCAGGATGGTGATTTAGCTAAAGGAAATTACTATGCTCCCACCCTTTTTACAGATGTAAAACCGAATATGAGAATTGCTCAAGAAGAGATCTTTGGTCCGGTTGTTTCATTAATTGAAGTGGAATCATTAGAAGAAGCAATTGAAGTGAACAATGGAGTGAAATTCGGGTTGTCCAGTTCTATTTTCTCTAGAGATATCAATAAAATATTTAGAGCTCAACGAGATTTAGATACGGGAATTGTCTATGTTAATGCTGGAACTACCGGTGCTGAAATACATCTTCCGTTTGGAGGAACAAAAGGTACAGGGAATGGCCACAGAGACTCTGGAGTAGCGGCACTAGACGTTTATACAGAGTGGAAGAGTATTTATATAGATTACAGCGGGAAGTTACAAAGAGCTCAAATAGACACAGAATAAGGGGGAAGTCGATATGAAGGTAGCAGTATTAGGTGCAGGTTTAATGGGGAAGGAAGCAGCAAGAGATTTAATCTTGAGTCCAAATGTGGAGAAAGTATATTTATGTGATTTGGACGTTGGGCAGGCCAATATGTTTAAGGAAAAAATGCAAAACTCTAAAATTGAGGTTTTAAGATTAGATGCAAATGATGATTCCAATTTAATAGAAGTGATGAAAAAGGCTGATGTCGTGATCAATGCGCTGTTTTACTCATTCAATGAGAAAGTGGCTAGAACTGCAGTAGATGTTGGAGTCCATTCTATTGATCTTGGTGGTCATATTGGAGGTGCTACAGATGCTGTGCTTTCGTTGGATGAAAAGGCACAAGCGAAAGGGGTAACGATTATTCCGGACCTAGGAGTCGCTCCTGGGATGATCAATATTCTTGCAGGCTATGGTGCTAGTAAATTAGATGAAGTTACAGATATTCACCTATATGTTGGGGGAATACCTGTAGAACCAGAAGGGATATTCAAGTATAATATCGTGTTTTCATTAGAAGGAGTATTTGATCACTATACCGATCCTTCTCATGTAATAAGAAATGGTCAATTAGAGGAGATAGATTCGTTAACAGAGGTTGAGCCAATCGAGTTTGACGGATATGAGGAATTAGAGGCGTTCCATACAGCAGGGGGGACGTCCACTCTAACTAAATCATTTCCTAATGTTCAAACATTAGAATATAAGACGATTCGCTATAAAGGCCATGCAGAGAAATTTAAGCTACTGGTAGATTTAGGTCTTACAGATAAAAATAAAACAGTTAACGCTGGAGGAAATATTGTAAACGTTCGAGAAGTATTGAAAGAAGTGCTGACACCGTCTCTTCTCTTAGGAGATAAAGAGGACGCAGTGCTACTAAGAGTTATTGTTAAAGGTGAAAAAGATGGAAATGAAACAATTTACACGTATGAAATGGCAACTCAAAAGGATCCTTTATCTGGCGAAACTGCTATGGCTCGCGCAACTGCAAATACCATTTCAGTTGTTGCACAAATGATTGGAAATGGTGTAATTACAAAACCAGGCGTTTCTACACCGGAGCTAATTGTACCAGGGGAGTTATACATTAAAGAAATGTCCGCTAGAGGCGTTGAGATAAAAGAATATGTAACAAGAGGTGAAACAGTTTGAATTTTGAATTCTCCGAGGAGCAGGTGCTTCTACGAAAAACAGTAAGACAATTTGTTGATAACGAAATTATTCCTCACATTGCAGAGTGGGAGGCAAAAGGGGCATTTGACCCTATCATTTGGGAGAGACTTGCTAGCTTAGGATTAATGGGAGTATGTATACCGGAGAAGTATGGCGGTAGCGGTATGGACTATAATTCTCTTGCTATTGTTTGTGAAGAGCTAGAAAGAGGAGACACCGCTTTTCGAACGGCTGTCTCCGTTCATACAGGCTTAAACTCCATGACCATACTACAATGGGGTACTGAGGAGCAAAAGAAAAAATACCTGGAGCCTCAAGCAAAGGGAGAAAAAATTGGTGCGTTCGGTCTAACTGAGCCTGGAGCAGGTTCAGATGTAGCAGCGATGTCGACAGTTGCCGTTGCAGATGGAGATCATTATATTTTAAATGGACAAAAAACATGGATTTCTTTATGTGATGCTGCTGATCATTTTATTGTATTTGCTTATACGGACAAGGCTAAAAAGCACCATGGAATAAGCGCATTTATCGTGGAGCGTTCCATGCCAGGCTTTTCTTCTAAAGCGATTAAAGGCAAATATGGTATAAAATCCGGGAATACCGGAGAAATTTTCTTTGAAAACATGAAGGTTCCAAAGGAAAAACTTCTAGGAGAAGAAGGAGAAGGGTTTAAAATTGCCATGTCTGCTTTAGATAATGGTAGATTCACTGTGGCTGCTGGAGCAGCAGGTCTTTCACTTGCTTGTCTTGAAGCGAGTGTAAAGTATGCCAAGGAACGTGAAACCTTTGGTAAAGAAATAGGACGTCACCAGCTTGTACAGCAAATGATTGCAAAGATGGAAGCGGGACTTCAAATGAGTCGTTTGCTAGTTTATCGTGTTGGTGAGCTAAAGAACAAAGGAGTCCGGAATACACGAGAGACATCCTTAGCAAAATGGCAAGCTTGTGATTTTGCGAATAAAGCTGCAGATGATGCGGTTCAAATCCACGGTGCGTATGGTTATTCAGATGAATACCCGGTAGCACGTTATTTAAGGAATTCAAAGGCTCCGGTCATTTATGAAGGAACGAGAGAAATCCATACCGTTATGCAAGCGGAATATGTGCTAGGTTATCGAGAAGATAAAAAATTGAACAAAATGCTTCCAAAATGGCCTTTTGAAGAATAACAAAAAAGGGGATTAGGTTATCCTCAACAATATACTATTAAGGCAGACCATTTAGTCATTTAATGGTCTGTCTTTTTGATGTATATAAGTTTTAGGTTGAAATTCTCTTATTAATGAATGAAAATTAGCGTTAAGATCATAAGTAAGATTCTGAAGTTGTTTTCCGTTCCAGCGGACGCTTTCCGGGGGCACGGCTTCAATCTCCTCGTCGCTTTGCTCCTGCGGGGCTTTCAGCTCGCGCTGTTCCCCCAGGAGTCGCCGCTTCCACTTCAAACAACATGTAGAAAGGATTCAAAAAAACAGCTGGTTTTATAAAAAAGTAAAGCTATGCTAAAAGGTTGATTTTAAATAACATAAAAAATAAGCTAGGATATTTTCTCTGGCTCATTTGACTTTGACTTTTTTTACTAAAGCTACCTGATGGTTAAACTAGGGTTTTTTCTTAATTAAATCTATTAAATAATACATAAGTGCAATCACAAATGATAGCAATACAATAATAATTGTACCGAATGTAAGAATCCAAGTTTCCGCATAGCTCTCACCACCATCAAACACAAAAATAAATATAAAAAGTAAAATAACACTAGCCAGTAATGTTAAGAAAAATTTACTAATATATTTTGACATATTATCCTCCTCTACAATTTCACTTTATTTACTATTTCGCCACTATGTTATATTTACCTCTTATTAAACTAAACAGCTTACTTTAGTTTTTTAGTTTAAGTGTAACATTTCACAATTTACCAAAACCTATAACATAGCTAAAATAAAAAACTTGAAATCAAGTTGTCGATTTCAAGTTTTTTAATTATTCTCTAGTTATGTCTCAGCGTCATTCGCTAATTGCGTCTTTCTACAGGAAATCCTCCTTTTATAAGAAGTATCTTCTTACATATTTCAGGGAATGTATAATAAAAGTTATTAGAAAAAGAACAGTCCGATACTAATAATGACACCACTTAGTAATAGGACAAACACACAATACCCCATGATGTCCTTTGCCTTTAGGCCGGCGATAGCCAAGGCTGGTAGTGCCCAGAAAGGTTGGATCATATTTGTCCACGCATCTCCCCACGCAATCGCCATGGCCGTTTTTGCATAGCTAAGGTTAAGCGCAGATGCAGCCTCTATCATGATTGGTGCCTGTACTGTCCATTGTCCTCCTCCAGAAGGAACAAAGAAGTTAACAATTCCAGCCGCATAAAACGTGAACAAGTAAAACGTGTGCTCATTCGATATACTAATAAATGCCTCAGAAACAACTCCAGCTAAACCAGAAGCAACCATCATGCCCATGATTCCTGCATAAAAGGGAAATTGGATAACAATGTCCCCAACTGTGCTAGCAGCATTTTTAACGGCTAATAAAAAGTTTTTTGGTGTGCCGTGACAGATAATTCCAAGTGTCACGAAGATCAAATTAACGATATTTAAGTTTAAGTCAAAACCTTTAGTGACAAAGTGGTTAACTAAATAAACTAAACCAAGTAGTCCGATTAAACCGGTCAATATATAGCTTCCTTCCAGTCTTTGCGCAGGAGTGGGCTTTTCTATTGATTTTTCCTCAACCTTTTCCTCTTCTAACAAAGCTGGGTCTATCGAGAAAGTATCCTCCTTACTTGGCATCATCCACCTGTTTAAAAGAGGCACGGAGATAAATAGTGCAATAACAATAATTAAATTGTACGGTGTAAATAATGTTTCAGAAGTTGGAACGACTCCCATGATATCAGCAAATGGATGTCCCTCGGTTGCAATAGAAAGTGGTATTGAACCTGCGAGGCCTCCATGCCATATGATAAAGCCTGAATAAGCACTAGCAATTAATAGGCGGTAATCCACATTTTTAACCTGCTTGGCAATTTCCTTTGCGAAAAGAGCACCAATTACTAAACCAAACCCCCAGTTAATCCAGCATCCGATTAAAGAAACAACAGAAACTAATAGAATGGCTGAACCAGGTGTCTTAGCTATTCCTGCTAAGGAACTTAATACTTTTTTAAAAAACGGGCTGCTTGCTAATACATGACCTGCCAAGAGAACAACAACCATTTGCATAGTGAACGATAGTAAACCCCAAAAACCATCTCCCCAGTAGGTTGCCATTTCTAATGGTGTGGAATCAGTTAAGAACACCCCTAGTAAAAATACAAGTAGAGTAAGTATTGCAACAAATATGTATGGATCAGGTAAGAATCTGACCATTAAAGTGTTTGAAAATCTTGTTAACGCTTTCAATTTATTTCCCCCTTTGTTTTTTTACATCCCCTATTAATCTATGTTATAGGAAAGAGAGAAAATTCTCTATATTTTAATTAACAAATTTCGACAAAAAATACTAAAACATGACCTGTAACTAATAACCAGAAAAACGGTCTAATATATTAATTAATGTAAAAGAAAGGAAGTTGTAAATGAGAAGGTGGATCGTGACATTTATAGCTATTGCCCTTTGTCTAACAGCGGGTTCGGCTTGGGTTTATTTTTCCAATCAAAAAGTATTGGCACAAAGCTTTGTGTTATCCAATCAGGTTTTTAGAGCAGAATTTTCAAAGGGTGTAAGTAAAGATGTATTGGAAAAAGGAGAGGTGTATGTAACCGATGATAAGAATGCTAGGATAGAGGCAGACTTTCAGCTAAAAAACAATGGGAAGTCCCTTGAAATATCCGGACTATCAAACGGAAAGTATACACTCCATGTCGATGAAAAGTTTAGTCTAGGAAAAAGCAAATACACATTTGAGGTGCAAGAAAGCCTCCCAGTGGTACATTCGCGAGGAGAGCTTGAGGATTATTTTAAGTTAGTTATGAGTACAAGAGAAAATGTAGTCACGGAAGAAACCATGGAAATGTCAGCAGCAGAAGACAAATCAAGTGGAACTGCAGACTACTCCACTACTAATAACCAGGTAAAAGGAGTGGAAGAGGCGGATATTGTTCAGACAAACGGTTCTCATGTGTTTGTAATTAGTGAGAACAAAGTTGTTATTAATAATATTGAAAATCCTTCTAATATGAAGCAAGAAAGTAAAATCCAATTTACAGAATCCTTTTATCCAAGTCAGCTATTATTAAAAGAAGAACTGTTATTAGTGATTGGACAAAAGAACATGTACCATACATTGGAAGCTACAGATTCGGCACCACGAATAGATCCTGATTGGGAAAGTATGACAGGGGTTTTTCTTTATGATATTTCTAATCCTAAAGCTCCTAAGCTAATCAGGGAGCTAGCCTCTGAGGGATATACGAATGGGGTTCGTTTAAAGGGAAATATGCTTTATATCGTTTCTACTATTATGCCTAGATATTGGGCGATGGAAGAAAATGATGATATGGAGTTAAGACCATTTACGTATGATTCAAAGACTGACAAAGAAGCTCAACCGTTGGATTATGAGCAAATATCGATATTACCTGATTCATTGGATGGTAACTACACCGTTATTACAGCTCTAAACATTTCGGAACCATTGGTGAACGAGGTTAAAACAAGGAGCTTTCTTGGAGGTAGCCAGGAATTATATATGTCCACGGAAAGCCTGTTTCTAACTTCTGCCATTTATAAGAATGACGAGGCCACTACTATGAGTAAAAGGTTATGGGGACCAGGGCAACTGGATACAATGGTATATAAATTTTCGATTAAAGATACGATAGTTGATTTTGTAGGATCTGCTACGTTAACCGGAACAATTCTTAACCAATTTTCGATGGATGAGCATAACGGTTACTTTAGAACAGTTACCACGACAGGAAACCTTTGGGATCAAAATAATCCCTCCGAGAATAATATATTCATTTTAGATGAAACAATGAACATGGTAGGGTCTATTACAGGATTAGCAAAGGAAGAAAGAATTTATTCGGCAAGGTTTATGGGGGACAAAGCATACATGGTGACATTTAGAGAAACGGACCCATTGTTTGTGATTGATGTTGCCACTCCTACTAACCCAAAAGTGCTAGGTGAATTAAAGATTCCTGGGTTTAGTAATTATTTACACCCTCTAGGGGAAAAGCATTTAATCGGCTTTGGTTACGAAACTTCATCTATAGTACCTGTTGGTAGTAAGGAGCCTATTATACAAACGGAAGGTATGAAAATCTCTTTATTTGATGTTAGTGACTTTGATAGCCCTAAGGAAGTAGATACAGAGGTGATTGGAGGACAAGGAACTTATTCTCCTATTCAATATGATCACCATGCCTTGTTCCAACATAATGAAAAGAATCTCTATGGTTTCCCAGTGACTATTTATGAAAAAGAAGAAGGTCAGGAATATAGTAGCTATAAACAGGATGGGGCATTCATCTATGAAATAACACCAGAGAAAGGAATAACTCTGCAGGCAAGCTTGCTTAACAAAGAGAGCCAAGGCCAGCAATATGAGGAATGGGGGACCATGATTCATAGAGTTATTTACGCGAACAACTCCATCTATACAATTGGGATGAAGGAAATGAAAAGCTATCAATTGGATACATTCAAAGAAACGGGTGTTCTTTCCTACTAAATCTTTTATAAATATTCAGAAGGTTGCTCCTTCATAAAATAACATAATTTATGGAAGCAAAAGTAAGCAATGCTTGCATTTATAGTTGTTCGATCAAGTTCATTGAATTGTTTTTTATTCACAATGGTCGCATCACCTCGGAGTATTATGAAATTCAAAAGTGCATTTCTTCTTTAGAGCCGATACAAGTCGGATTGGAGCGGAAGGCGCGAATACTCCCACGGGAACAGCGCGAGCCGAAGCACCCAGACTGAGGCCGTGCCCGTGGAAAGCGAAGCTCCTATAGTGGAAATCGACGAATTCTTGGGTATATATGTAAATAAAAAAGACGGAAGACAATATCAAATTTCTTTGAGCTTGTATAGGTTTTGAAGTGTTAGGTCGACATTAGTCAATCTAACGCTTTTTTCTATTTAGGAAACTAAGTAAGTCACCAATTAAAAGAAGAGGCTACTTTATGAAAATAACACAGGTAAATGTTATATTAGATTAAACATTTCTTAAAAGGGAAAATATATATACAATGATATATGAAGAAAAAGGAAGGTGATCGGCATTGAACACGGATTATGAGCTAGCGGTAGAGTGCTGTTTACTTGCTGGTAAATTGATGATGGAAAGTGGGGCAGAGACATATCGAGCAGAGGATACAATGGACCGAATGGCCTTATCGCAGCATTTAACCCAATCCCAAAGTTTCGTTACCCCAACTGGAATCCTCTTTAGTGGAAAAGACAATCTTCCAACGCGATTAGTTAGAGTGAATAATAGAACAACAGATTTGGAAAAGATTGCTCTCGTAAATGCCGTTTCTCGTAAATTGGCCACGGCAGAAATAAGCTTAGAAGAAGCGCATAAAGAATTAAAAAGAATAGATGAAGAACATAAAATGATTGCTTTTTGGATTCGTATAGCAGCGTCTGCTGTTGCATCAGGTGCGTTTCTATGGTTATTTGGTGCGTCATTAATAGATGTACCACACGCCATGCTTGCTGGTGGAATAGGCTTTGCCGTTGCTGATTTACTGGAGAGAAAAACAAGAGTGAAATTCTTTGCCGAATTTTTTGCTGCACTTATCATAAGTATGATTGCCACACTTTCCGTTCGGTATGGATATGGCGTTGAAATTGACAAAATTATTATTGGCTCGGTAATGCCTCTTGTTCCAGGTTTGCTTATAACAAACGCAGTCAGAGACTTAATGGCAGGGCATTTTATGTCGGGACTATCCAAGGGAGCAGAAGCTTTTCTAACTGCTTTCGCTATTGGAGCAGGAGTGGCGTTTATATTATCGTTATAAGGAGGGATCGAGATGACTTTTGTTCTACAAGGTATCATAAGCTTTATTGCTGCTGCTGCATTTGGGGTGATTTTTAATGCACCGAAAAAATCCCTCATCTACTGTGGATTAGTTGGTATGGTTGGTTGGCTTGTATTCTCCATGATGAGATATTACAACGATGATCCCATTGTGTCTACCTTTGCGGGTGCATTCTCTATTGCATTTGTTGCTCATATAATGGCAAAGAAATTTAAAATGCCAATGATTATATTTAGTGTTGCGGGTATTATACCGCTTGTTCCAGGTGGTTCTGCTTATAATGCAATGAGAAATGTAGTCGAGGAGGATTATGGAACAGCAGTAGAATACGCTGCGCTTGCCTTAATGATTTCCGGAGCGGTTGCAATGGGGCTTGTGTTCGCTGAAATCATAACGCAGATATGGCTACAGACTTTGAGGAAGAAGAAAGTAAAGCCTAGCTGAACAAATAATCCTCCCCGTTTTTTTGAGGGCGTGGTTAGGTAGATTACATAAAGCAGCTCCCGAAATTATATATTCGGGAGCTGCTTTTTTTATAAAAGAGGAAGTGGGAGGAGAAGTGACGAAAAAGTATAGGAAGAAAAAGAATGGAGGAGCTTCATATGAGATGTAGGGTAATTGGAATGTGGGGAGGATATCCAAAAGAAAATGGACCTTGCTCAGGCTATCTAATTGAAAAAGATGACTTTTCTGTACTAGTAGACTGTGGAAGTGGAGTATTAATGGAAGTTCAAAAGTATATCAACTTGAATGATATAAACCACGTCATGCTGTCTCATTATCATTATGATCATAGTAGTGACATTGGTGCTTATTTGTTCTCCAGATTAGTTAACACGAAGATTGGTAGAGCAAATGAGCATTTACAAATATACGGACCTAATGATGAGGATATAAAAAGAAGAGTGGAGGAAGTAGAGTACTCTAAATTCACCTCATTTAATGAAAAAAGTGAGATACATATTGGTCCCTTTACTTTCACCTTCTTGAGGAATATCCATCCAGTCGAAACTTATAGTATTAAAATTGAAAGTGAAAATATAAAAATAGTGTATACATCAGATACAAGTTATATGAAGGAACTAATTGATTTTGCTGAGGAAGCTGATTTACTAATTGTAGAAAGTAGTTTATATGAGGATATGGATGGAAGTTCATCTGGACATATGAATTCAAAGGAGGCAGGACTTCTAGCTAGTCAATCTAAAGCAAAAAAAGTGATCTTAACACATCTTCCACACTACGGAGATTTAGACAACCTACTGAAAATTGCTAGAAATGAAGGAAATGAAAATATTGATCTAGCTATCTCTGGAATGCTTATAGAGCTGTAAGTAGGGGAGCGTGTGACGATCCATATAATAAGGTTAAGGTGTAATTATCTATCTTGCTATACTATAGAAGAAGAGGTCCTGAGCAATTCAAGACCTCTTCTTTATATTTACTATTATACATTTTCTGTAGATCTAATTAACTTTTCAACTTGATCTGCAGTAATTGGTTCGCTAATATAGTAGCCCTGAACTGCATCACAGCCCATATCCTTTAGTGCATTATATTGTTCCTTAGATTCTACGCCTTCTGCAACAACCTTCACGCCAAGAGACTGTCCAAAATGGATTAAACCTTGGATCAGTTGCTGAAGTTTTTCTTGTTGCATGATGGAATTTACAAAAGATTTATCTATTTTCAGTTTGCCTATTGGTAGTAACTGTAAATATCTTAAGGAAGCATAGCCCGTACCAAAATCGTCTAATGCAAAAGTTATTCCTTCTTGATGGAGGGTCTGCATTTGCTTCACAATATTTTTTTCTGCCTCAGCTTCCAAGGCAAACTTCTCTGTAAACTCTAATTGTAATAATTCCGGGGAACAATTATATTTTTTTAACGCAGCACGTATCGCTTTGACCATATTTTTATCTCTAAATTCTCTTATGGAAGAGTTATAGCTTACCTTAACGGATAAGCCTTTTTCTTGCCAGATTGCAGCTTGTTCGCAGGATTTTTCTAGCATAAACATACCTATTTCATTTATAAGTCCGGTTTCCTCTGCTATTGGTATTAATTCATCTGGGTTAATAACTCCAAGAACTTCATCTTCCCAACGAACTAAAGCTTCTACGGAAGTAACTTTCCCAGAAGTCACTTCACGTTGAGGTAAATACATAACATGAAAGTCATTATGGTTGAGTGCTTCTATTAATCTTTTTTCAATTTGTAGGGATCTGGTAAGCTTATGATGATCCGATTGAGAAAGGGATGAAATGATTCCCCCGCCCTCTAATTTTACTTTTTGAAGCGTTGTATTTGTTGCTTTTAATAGATGTAAATAGGTCTGTTGGTCTTCAGGGAATCTAGTGATTGCTCCACTTACGGTTATTGGAATAACCTTGTTCTCCACATAAATTGGGTTTTGTTTTAAGAAATGTATGAAACCTTCAATATACCAATCGCTTAGTGGAGTGATTACGGCAAAGTCATCTCTGCCCGCTCGAGCTATAATAGAATCTTCAAAGTAGATTTTTAATCTTTTTGTTAGCTCTATCATTAGGAAGGATTCTGTTTCAACATCTAGTATTTCTTTTAACGTATAAAATTGGTTGATGCTTATAAAAACAAATGAAAAGTTCTTTTGTTCCTCGATATGCTCGTTAACAACTTGTTCTAAACGGTGTCTACTCATCAGACCTGTTTCTGCATCTACATAAGCAATTTCTTCTAGGCGGGTTTGTAGTAATTTTTTTTCTGTAACTTCTTCTTCCAAAAGAATATAGTAAAGCGTATTATTTTCAATATCCGTAATTGGAATGGCTATAAGGTCGACCCAATAGCTGAGCCCGTCTTTAGTCATTTTTTCTACTGTACCTTGATAAGTACTGCCTTTTTGAATCGAGTTCATTATTCCATCTGCTACGGCAATATGCTCAGACGTGTTAGGAAAGAGCTGCCAAAAGGATTTACCCACGATTCTTTTAGGGGTCCAATTACTCTTTTTAAGAAAAAGATCGTTTGCGTGCATGATCAATCCTTCCTTATCAAGGTAGAGAACCATAAAACTATGGGATAAAGCTTTCTTCAAGATTTCAAGTTCAAATGATGCTGTTTGATCTGAACTTTTTATTTGATCGGTATCAAATTGGAATAAGACGTACGTTATATCATGAATAGTTAGGGATTTTAGTATAAGCGATGTTTTTAATAATTGTTTATCTTTTTTATACAATGTTACTGAATTAATGCGAATTGGTTCTTCTTTCGCGATAATTTTGTCCCATTTGGCAATAAGGTGACCATGAGTATAATCATTAAAAAACGGTAAATTTGAACCCTTTACTTCTTCGGAAGTATATCCAAAGTGCTTTTCTGCTTCTTGGCTCCACCAAACGATATGACCATCCTCATCTGTTAGAAAGGTTGGGTATGGTATATGATTTAACACAGCTTCACTTAAATCCAGTTGTTTTTCCTGCAGATACATCGTCAGTCCCCCATAAAAATTATCTAATAGTAATTATACAGAATATAGATAATATAGTCATTAGCATAGAACAATATATTCACAAAATAATTAAATATAGACTAAAATACCTACTAAATATTTGAGTTATAAAGGAGGAAATCAATATGAAAAGGTCAAAGGGAATAATTTTAATAATTATCGGGTCTGTTCTTTGGGGTGCCACAGGTCCCATGATGGAGTGGGTCCTGCATAATAGTGAACTAAGTGTGCCATTTTTCTTAACTGTAAGGCTAATTGTTGCAGGGACTAGTATTTTAGTATTTTTAAAATTTCAAAAGAAAAAGGTATTTGTTATATGGAAAGAACCCGTCTGGTTGAAGCAATTGTTTATCTTCGCCTTACTGGGGATGCTCGGAGTGCAATATACTTTTATAGCTGCGATTGAAGCCAGTAATGCATCTATAGCAACCCTGCTTCAATTTCTTGGCCCTATTTACATCATCATATACGTTTCCTGGAAGGGTAAGACATTTCCTCCGAAATACCAGGTGGTTGGAATAATAGGAACATTGCTAGGCTTATTTTTATTGCTGACTAATGCGAACATAAACCAGCTGTTAATAAGTAATGAAGCATTGTTTTGGGGACTGCTGCTGGGAGTTACCTTTTCTATATACACGGTATATCCAGCAAGACTTATGAAGGAGTGGGGGGTACTAGTTGTAGTAGGGTGGGGAATGCTTATTGGAGGTATTGTTTTAGCATTACTCTCTCAAGTTTGGAATAGTAATGAATGGAGCGAATTGGTGAGTTATCCTATCATCATATTTGTAGTACTTATAGTTTTAATGGGGACGATTGCTTTTGTTATGTTCCTATCAAGTATGAAATACATAACAGCGGTAGAAACGAGTATTTTATCCAGCATAGAGCCTTTGACAGCAATGATTATCTCGGTATTTTGGTTTGGGCAAATATTAGGAGGCTGGCAGTATACAGGGGTATTAGTCATGCTAGTATTTGTGACTTGGCTCTCAGTAGCAGGTGATCTTAAGTGGGATCGTTTTAAAAAGAAGAAATAAATCTAACATTAGGGTATTACAATACCCTATCTTTAAAATAAACAGATTATTAATTTTTTTCTATTTATTATAGTAGGGATGTGGCATAATAGGTTTTACAGTAATTAGTTCGAGTGACGAAGAATTTAGGAGTGTTTTATGTGAAGACCATATTTTCTTATTTAAAGCCTTATAAATGGCTTGTAGTAACAGCTTTACTTTTTATGTTGATTGAGTTGTCCGTAGAGCTCATTCAGCCACTGTTAATTGCAGTTATTATAGATGAAGGAATTGTTGGAAGAGATCAATCATCTATTATTTTCTGGGGAAGTATTATGCTAGGGCTTTCTTTCGTTGCCTTTTTAGCTGGTATCATCAATACTTTTATAGCTTCGCATGCTGTACAGAGCTATGGCTTTGATATTCGACAGGCTTTGTTTAGAAAAGTTCAATCTTTTACAATGACTACTTTCTTAAAGTTTCCGACTTCTAGTTTAATTACTAGATTAACAAGTGATGTTACTATTACTCAGAATCTTATCTTTATGGGTCTTCGGATTATGCTTAGAGCACCGTTGTTAGTAATAGGAAGTATTATCATGTCTTTCATTGTTCATCCAAAGCTTGCGCTATATCTAGTAATTGGTGCTCCTTTTCTATTAATTTTTCTTTATTTTATGAGCAGAAAAGGACTGACCTTGTTCTCTAAGGTACAAAAAAGTGTAGATAATGTAACACGTAAAATCCAAGAAAACTTACAAGCGGTAAGATTGATTAAAGCTTATTTAAGAGGAGATTTTGAAGCAAGTCGTTTTGGAAAGGTAGCTAACATTTTAAAGGTGGATAATGTGAAGGCCTTTAGAATTATGGAATTGATCCTCCCAGTCCTGCTATTTGTTATGAATATAAGCTTAATGGCAGTTCTCTGGTTTGGCGCTAAGGAAATCCAAACGGGTGGAGCACAAATTGGAGAGTTAGTAGCGATCGTCAATTACGCTATGCGAATGACAGGTGCATTCTCTATGTTTTCTTTCATCATTATATTCTTTTCCCGAGCAAAAGCTTCTTCAGAACGGATGGAGGAGGTACTGCTGGTGAATGAAGGGATAGAAAATTTTGAAGGTGGAATGACTGAGCATCTTTCTACTATTGGTAAGCTAGAATTTCAAAACGTTTCCTTTACATATCCAGGAACGAACGCACCAGTACTTCAAAACGTTTCCTTTACTGTTGAACCAGGATCTAAACTTGCCATTATGGGAGCCACTGGCTCGGGAAAAACGACCCTGCTAAATCTAATTCCTCGCTTCTTTGATGCAACAGAAGGCCGAATTCTTATCAATGAAAAAGAAGTACAGGAATGGCCATTAAAAGAACTTAGACAGGTGATTGGGTTAGTCCCTCAGCAATCTATTCTCTTTACCGGTAGTATAGAGGAAAACCTTGGATGGGGAGACTCC
Source organism: uncultured Psychrobacillus sp. (assembly GCF_938022135.1). Lineage (NCBI taxonomy): Bacteria > Bacillati > Bacillota > Bacilli > Caryophanales > Bacillaceae > Psychrobacillus > uncultured Psychrobacillus sp. Next base: position 3,739 of record NZ_CALIED010000014.1, on the reverse strand, counting down.
ACTGCTACGGAGGATCTATTGAGGAAAGCTGCAAAGCAAGCGCAGATACACAATTCGATTGAACGCTTCCCAGAGCAATACAACACTAGAGTTGGTCAAAAAGGCGTTAATCTGTCTGGAGGGCAAAAGCAAAGACTTTCTATTGCGCGGGCCTTAGTACGTAAACCAGAAATTTTACTATTAGATGATAGTACTAGTGCATTGGATGTTACTACAGAAAATGCATTGTGGGAAGCATTAGAAGGAGAAAATGCCACTATGCTCGTAATTACTCAAAAAATTAGAACTGCTAAAGGAGCAGATCAAATTCTTCTTTTAGAGAATGGAGAGGTATCGGCATATGGTACACATGAGGAGCTTATGAAAAAGTCTTCGCTCTACAGAGAGATTGCAGAATCGCAACAGGAGGTGGACGATCAAGATGAGCTTCATTCGTAAACCTTTTGGCTATGAACCCGTTATTACAAAGGAAGATTTGAAGAAGAATAACAAAAAGAAAGTAGAAAAGGTATCTGATTGGAAAGGGGTACTTAGCAGGTTATGGAAGCTAGTAGATGAACAACGATTTTTACTAATCGTTGTCCTGCTATTAGTAGTAGTAAGTTCTGCATTATCCTTGTTAGGCCCTTATTTAGTAGGGAGAATTATTGATGAATATATTACAGTAAGTGTATTTGAAGGCTTAGCACGCTTAATAGGCATTCTAATTGTTGTTTATATATTCTTATCTATTTCTATGTACTTACAAAGTTATTGGATGATTGGTGTAGCGCAGCAAACTATTTATCGTCTACGAACTATACTATTCAATAAGCTTCAAAAGCTACCTGTTTCTTTTTTTGATAAGCGTCAGCACGGTGAGCTAATGAGTAGAATGACAAATGATATTGAAAATGTCAGCCAAACCTTAAACTCTTCCTTTATCCAAGTATTTTCTAGCTTACTAACATTAGTAGGAACAACTGTGGTGATGCTTATGTTGAGTCCATTACTAACCTTGGTTACGCTAATTATTGTTCCAGTGATGTTCTTTGCAATGAAATGGATTACTAAGCGAACATCCAAATTATTTAAGGAGCAGCAGCAGGCGGTTGGAGAATTGAATGGGATGATTGAAGAAACGATCTCTGGTCAGCGAATCGTCAAAGCCTTTTCACAGGAGCAGCGGATGCTAGAGGACTTTGCTTTAAAAAGTGAACGCTTGAAAAGAACAGGATTTTGGGCGCTTACATACTCAGGATTCATACCTAAAGTAATGAACCTGCTGAACAATACAAGTTTTACATTAGTTGCCGCTGCTGGGGGTGTCCTTGCCTACCACGGCTATGTTTCAATCGGGGAGATAGTTATTTTTACAGAGTATGCCCGCCAATTTACAAGACCTCTAAACGATTTAGCCAATCAATTCAACACCGTACTTTCTGCAATTGCTGGTGCGGAGCGTGTTTTTGCTATTATTGATGAGCCAGAAGAGCAGGATACAGTAATGGAAAATAAAGATTTGAAATTGAAGGGTAATGTAACTTTTGAAAATGTAACCTTTAAATACAATACAAAAGATGAAAAGCCTACGATTGAAAAAGTTTCCTTTCATGTAGAGGCAGGAAAGACAGCAGCGCTAGTTGGGGCCACCGGAGCAGGGAAAACAACTATAATGCAGCTGTTAGCCCGCTTCTACGAGACAAATGAAGGGAAAATTATAATTGATGGTATCGCAATCGACCAAATGCCTCGCTATACGTTACGTAGCCAAACGGCTTTTGTATTGCAGGACCCTTTTCTTTTTGAAATGAGCGTAAAAGAAAATATTCGTTATGGAAAACTTAATGCTACAGATGAAGAGATTATCCAGGCTGCTAAAGAAGCAAATGCTCATGAATTTATTGCCAAGCTTCCAAATGGATATGATACAATTCTTTCGGCGGACGGTGGAGAAATCAGTCAAGGTCAAAAACAGCTACTTTCTATTGCACGAGCATTAGTCGCAGATCCAGCAATTTTGCTGTTGGATGAGGCAACCTCAAGTATTGATACAGTTACGGAATTGAAAATACAAGAGGCTCTTGAGAGATTAATGGAAGGCAGAACAAGCTTTGTGATTGCACACCGATTAAATACGGTAAGAAAAGCAGACTTAATATTTGTCATGGAAAATGGAAAGCTGATAGAATCAGGTTCACAAGAGGATCTTATAAATGCGCAAGGTCGTTTTTATAGTATGCTTATGAATTCAAAGATTTAGAAGGGAAGTATGGACTTGGACATATCAGTCATGACTGTGTCGATTCCAATTGATATGGAAACACGGGAAGAGATGGAAAACTTAATAGAGGAAGCTGCTCATGTCGATTTAATTGATTACAATCATTTATTAAATACATCAGAGCTAACAGATTATTTCTTAAAGGGATTTTGTATTTTAGCATATAGCGACGAATCGGATCAATTGGTTGGAGTATTAACTGCTGTTGATAGATTAGCTACTTTAGATTACGAATGGAGCGCTGTAGTTCTTCCAAGTGCCCGCAAATTAGGTATTGGAGGAAAACTGCTGCAAGAACTACAAAGAAATTTAGAGCTAAGAGGAGCCTCTAGAGATATAGCGTTAGTTGCAAGCGTTGCAAAGACGGGACAATATATGCTGGCAACTCGGGGTTATTCATACGAGCTTTCCGAAATTACGATGGTTGCTAATGCAGATTCAATACAAGTGGATAGTCCATTTGAAGTGACGCCTTTTCAAAATGAAGGTGAAGAGCTAATAGAAGTTCTAGAAAATGCTTTTGGGGATACAGCAGAAGAGGCACAGGAAATGATTGCCTTTAACCTGCAAACACCGAACCGCAAGCTAATGCTTGCTAAGCAAGAAGGAAAGGTTTTAGGCACAACTACCATTGTAGAAAATGAAGATCAGCTTTGGATAACTGGCTTAGGTGTGCATAAAGAGGCGCAGGGCAAGGGAGTAGCCAAGGCATTATTGAGCTGGTGTAAGCATGAAGCTTATAAACTTGGAAAGACACAAGTCTATTTGGACGTAGAAACCGACAATGATATTGCCTTCTCTATTTACGAAAAACAAGGCTTCCAAACAGTAGCTAATACGTTGTTTTATAGAAAAAATGACGTGTTGCAGTAAGTTGACTAGATAAATATTTTGTATTTAGTTAAGTAAAGACGGAAATATTTAGATTGTAGATAACCTCAAGAGACACTTGAGATTTTCTACAATCTTTTTTTATTAGTTAAGTATAAGATTTCACAATTGACGGCTTTTACATCTTCATAAAAATATGTAACAAGAAAACATTTACAAACTCTAAACATAACACCTATATTATTTTCATAATATCTTTATAAGATGAATGTAGAAACATTCAATCGTAAAGGAGCGATCTTATTGGGGTTAAACGATCAACATGTAACAATGAAGAATTCAGACAAAAGGTTACATTCTATGCGTATTACCCATGTAAAACAAAAAATTCAACTTACGTTACAGTGGATGATTTTAAAGAAGACACGACCACCCAAGCACAAATACATAGCAATCCCCAGACGGAACTCTATTCCGTCAAAACATAAGTAAAGAACCATTTTCTAGTTTCCTTTAGCCGTGGCTATTAGTAGACCTCATCGTGATAGTAGTCGATATCACGATTTTTTTATTGTTAAGAAATTATAAAGTTCTGAACCTGTGGATAAATTGATGTCTAGCTCCACCGCCTTGCCCCTCGGGGTC
>NZ_CALIED010000013.1:0-1709 GCF_938022135.1 uncultured Psychrobacillus sp. | reverse complement strand
GGGAATAGCTCTGTCCGAATCTCGCTTCCAAACGTAATTGCATTCCACTGACTCGTCTGGAAAGTAATGTCCTTTACCCCTACGGTAAACATCCCCTCCATATCGGTAAGCCAATTGCCCATCGTTTGAATATCATCTTCGACTGTGTGTAGTGATGTGGTTTGAGAACTATCGAATTCATGTAGCTGTAAAACCGTGTCGTCACGTTTCTTTTTGGAATTTTAAATTTAAAAAACCTTGAAAGACATTTAGCCAATCAAGGTTTTAAGTATTATAAATTATCTTTTATTGATCCATAATTAACAATTAAAACATGCCATCAAGAAACAAAAAAAGATGACCAAGTTTCCTTTAACTCTTCTTTTTAAAGCAGTACATCTCCACTCTTAAAATTAACTAACACATTTATATATTTCTTCTCCCAGAACTTCATCTAGTCTCTCGAGTAAAATACTCATTAATCCAATTTAAAAGCAACAATTTGTCCTTCTGGATAATCACCATTCCAACCGCAAGGAAAAGCACCATATTGATATATTTCAAACAATTTTTCAAAAAAGGAATTACTCTTTCCATTTATTGCTCTATTGATGGCACAATTAGTAAGGTCAGCTACAACATCATTATAAAATATACTATATTTAAATGAGCTCTTTCTCACATTATCAGCAATAATTTCTAATAATTCTTCCAGTCCTTTAGGTTTTTCATTTTCAGACTTTTCATAATACAAACCCCAGACTTCGCTCATTTCCATTTCTCTAATATCTTTCCAATTATACTCTTCTTCACCAAAAATCTCTTCATAAGCTAAATGCTCTGCTTTTTTTATATCATTAATAATGATAATATTTTGGGGGAATTTATTAGTTTGTTCACTCTGGAAATCTTTCGAGAACTGAATTACCTCTTCAACTAAATTATTAAATAACCCATAGTTCATTGCTTATTATACCACCTTTCCCAAAGGTCCACTGTTGCCCCTCCTCCTCTTTTCCATACAGGGGTCGCAACCTCTTTGTCTATTCTTTCTATTCTGTATTGTTCCAATCCAATTTCTTTAATCCTTTTAAGTTCATTTTCAAGGTAATTATCCTTCATGTATAGTGGTAATCCCTTTTCTTGAAGTAGTCTTAACTTTTGTTGCAATTCAAAAACTTGTTTTTCTATTATAGTTATATTTTGTCTAATATCTATTTCATCCAATTTGCTCCTTACAAAATTACTATAAATTGAGTGATATCCTTTATGTCTAGAAGTTACACTAACCTCAGCGTCTGGAACTCGAAGAAAAAATCCATTTGAGGCATTGTCCATATCCATACCTATTTTTTGTAATACAGGATGACTTCTAAATTCCTTAGGAATAATATGTTGTGCTTGATAAGGGGTTCGCTTTGTAGTTATAGGCAAACCCATTTCTTCAAACATGTTTTTACCCAGCTTTGTAGAACTTCCTCCTGTCACCTTTCCAGGTGTACCAGGAATAAGCCTATTAACTTCTCCCGCACCCTTTATCTCAAGATCCATCTTTACATCTGCATTCACATTACTATCAATACTTTTATTTGTTGGTGTAGTATCCACCTTTGCAGATGGCGTATTAATTGTATTCGTATTTTTAGGTGGAGCTATATAATCTGCATTCCCTCCGACAACTTTTGGCTTAGCCTGTATATTCGAATTTGGTGTCTCTGATTTCACATTTG
>NZ_CALIED010000012.1:0-44816 GCF_938022135.1 uncultured Psychrobacillus sp. | reverse complement strand
GCAAAGGACTGAAAATCCTTGTGTCGGCGGTTCGATTCCGTCCTGAGCCACCATTTATATTAATATGCGGGTGTAGTTTAGTGGTAAAACCTCAGCCTTCCAAGCTGATGATGAGAGTTCGATTCTCTTCACCCGCTTCATATGAAAAAGACCTATTGATGCAAAGATCAATAGGTCTTTTTTTGCGCTTTTTTATTCTCTATTCATCCTAGGAATAAAAAGACCAGATTGGGATAAGATAGTAGAAGAATATGATGAGAGGCGGTAATGACTATGACTACAGAATGGTTTGACAGAGTAACAGAGGAACTACAGGATCATTTGAATTCGATCTGCGAGCAATATGACCAAGTCGGCCATATGAATATTAATCGTGCCTCTAAGCATCCTAGAATCGAATTTTTTGTTACTAGTACGGATGAGGAAGAACGAGACTATTTTTGCACTATACTTTTTGACCCTTACAATGAAGAATTTTATGTGGAAAGCTTTGACGTTCAGTTGAACCAGCCAACCAGAATAATGTTAGATGATATTACGGATATAATAGAAGCAGTTCATGAAAGCTTCCACGAGTTTCTGGAAGACGATAGTGATATTGAATGGATCTACATGGATGAGGAAGATGGACTTGACGATTACGTTATCGATGATGAGGATGATGACGATGACGATGATGACGAAATTATGCTAGAGGAAATTGATGTAGAATGGGAAACTCCTGAAATCACTGCATTTTTAATAGATGATAAAATGGAAGTAACATATCAATTCGGAATAGACAGTGCCAATGGTGATGGTGTTCTTCGCAGAAGAAACCGCAGCTGGACTGATACTGAACAAGAGCTAGTGGACGAGAGTACTTTTACATTTACTAAGGATGAGGCAAGTACTATTATAGCTATGATTGCCAGTCATATGGATAAAATGGTCGGATACGATGATATTATAGATATCTAAATTTTATATACATCTTCAATTGGAGCAATCTCTCATTGAAGATGTATTTTTTTTATAACGTCAGGATACGTCTGCATCCCTGCTGATTTTGATTACTTTGTTTATAAGGAAACAGAATGAGTCTTTAAAAAAAGAAGAGCTAAACTCTTACAACTGTTCTAGTAAGAGTTTAGCTTTTCTTTCTGTATTTTGTTAATTTACCATCTGCATAATTTTTCCCGTTTTAATCGACTCCAGGCAGGCCTCCATTACACGCATGTTTCCAATACTAAATTCGCCTGTCACCTCGGGATTTGTATTCGTTAAAATAGCATTGGAGAAATGTTCGACCTCTATTCGATAAAGATCACCAGGAATATTTTCTTCACTTGTCATGTCATCTTGTTGAATCATTATTTTACCTAAGCCGCCGTTTTGGTCAGGACGAAATGCATACAGCACTTTAATCGTTCCTTTAGAACCCACTATTTCATATTCATTTCTCCCAGCCATGTCAAAGCTACAATTAAACGTAGCATGAATACCATTGTCTAGCTGTAAAGTACCGAATGCACTTATGTCAACGTTAGTTTCCTTATCTAGATCTGCCATACAATGCACCCTAACAGGTTCTGCTCCGGTCATATATCGAATGGCATGGATGCAATAACAGCCTACATCGAATAGACTACCCCCACCCATCTCTAGATTCATTCTAAACTCGTTTTGTCTATTTTCCATATAGAACGAGTGGCTGGCAGTTACCAGTTTGATCTCTCCTATAACCCCAGACGAGATGAGCTCTTTCACACGATTATGCTGAGGATGTAGCTGATACATGAAAGCCTCCATGAATTTAACATTTTGTTCCTTACAGACTTCAATAATCTCGATTGCTTCTTGGGACGTAAGCGAAATTGGCTTTTCACAAAGTACGTGCTTTCCTGCCTTGGCTGCTTTAATCACCCATTCCTTATGTAAATGATTAGGTAAGGGAATATAGATTGCATCAATAGTTGGATTGGCGAGAAGCTCTTCATAGCTTTCATAAGCGATATTAATTTCTAATTCCTTTGCAACCTCATGCACTTTACTTCCTCTACTTGCAATAGCCACTAACTCAGCATTTCCAGCTCTTTGGATTGCCGGGATAAGCTGTTCTCTTGCAATTCTCGCCGTGCTTAAAACTCCCCATCGAATCTTTTTTTCCAATAGACACGCCTCCTTTAAAATTATCTCTCATGCTTCATTCGGCAAAATCTGAAGGTTTTCCTTCTACCGTAAAATATACTTTTAGAAAGCTCTCCCCCTAAAATATTTTTCTGTTAAAATGAGTATAGTTGTTTATCAAATAGAACTGGAACGGTGAAGAAAACTTGAAAACTTTTAAAAAGATGTATATAGAAATTACAAGTGTCTGTAATCTTGCTTGTAGTTTTTGTCCACCCACTGCTCGTAAGGCTAACATTATTAAATTAGATGCATTTAATAATATCCTTGACCAAATAAAGGACCATACGAGATATATTTACCTGCATGTAAAAGGAGAGCCACTACTCCACGCTCGTATCGATCAGCTTCTAGATGCTTCTCATGCAAAGGGTTTTAAGGTTAATATCACTACTAACGGAACGTTAATCAAAAAGAATAGAGAGAAATTATTAGGTAAACCAGCACTTCGTCAAATCAACTTCTCTCTTCACAGCTTTGATGGTCATGAAGGATCTGAGAATCGTGAAAAGTACTTAGGAGATATTCTTGAATTCGTACGTGATTCGAGAGAGCATAACACAATTATTTCTTACCGCTTATGGAACCTCCAGCAAGACCAGGTGTCAGACCTAGTACAGCGGAGAAATAGAGAAACATTAGAAATTTTAGAGAATGAATATAACCTAGACTTCAGAATTGAAGAAAAGGTACAACCAGGTAAAGGGATTAAAATCGCTCCAAATGTCTTCTTAAACCAAGATCACGAATTCCAGTGGCCAAGTCTACAGGCTCCAGAGGACGACGGGAAAGGTTTCTGCCATGCTCTTCGAAGTCAAGCTGCTATCCTGGTAGACGGAACTGTAGTGCCCTGCTGTTTAGACGGTGAAGGAGTCATAAACCTAGGTAATATCAACAAAACCCCCTTCTCTGAAATAATTGAAGGTGAACGAGCAAATGCGCTTTACGATGGTTTCACTAGAAGAGAAGCTGTTGAGGAAATGTGTAGAAAATGTGGGTATAGACAGCGGTTTGGGGTCTGATTTAAAAAAAGATATTGGAAAAACTCACTGTAAAAAATGCTCTTAAGATTTATACTTACTCGCTTAATACCTTATCTTATCTAGATAGAGCGCACTTTGGGTAATTAGCAGTCACTTAAAAAAGATGAACTACTTGAAAAGATTTTTGTCCAAACGTATACTAAAAGTAACAACTGCGTACATTAAAAAAGACTGATTGATGTTAGTGCATCAACCAGTCCATTATAATAGTTGGTCCCAAAGGGGATTGGCTTTCATTAGGATTAACCCATCTGAGCTCTCAACTTAAGGATGGGTTATTTTTTATGGTTAAACGACAATATTACAACGACCAATGTTGCAAATGCTACCGCAAACATCAATGCTTCGAATACTGACAAGGCACCACCCCCTCTCTAACGGGAGTGAACCAACCACCCTTGAGCTACCACACTATTATCTCTCTATTACACCACACATATGTTCTATTTTCGTTTTATAAAAAGGTAAAAGAGACCTGTTAAGCGAAAATTCTCTCTTAGCTTTTGTCACTTTTACCTTTACTTTTTTTATATTTTAACAACTCATCCACACAAACTACTCACTAATATAAATCATATAGCTACTGCTAGAGATCTTGGCAAGGTAAATATCCGGATCCTCGTTAATGGAATAGATTTCCGTTCCAGGCGCTAATGCATTGGAGGAAAGATTATTGCTTGGTACAATATCTCGTCCGACATTTTCTTGTACCTCCCCAACCTTCTCTCCAATAGTGAATTCACTACCTGTTGTTTCTCTAACTTCCGTGAATCTATTACCATTTGCTATTAGGATGGAAGGGCTATCTGCATGAACTTGTATTATTTCACTTTGTACGGTCATTTGGTCATACTCTGTACAGCCAGTAATGATTGGTAAAATACAGCATATCAATAAAGCTACCCATGATTTTCGCATTTAAACACCTCTCGCTTAGCTACAAATTACAGCATTTAAAATCTCTGTGTACAGAAGTATAACCAACTTCTTCATTTATATGATTAAATTACCCAATCCTTATTTTTCCACAAATCAATGTAGAATTTAATCTCTAAAAGCCACCATCCTCACCTGGGAAATCTACTGTATCAAATACTTTGTTCGTATCCTCGTCCTTTACATCAATCTTTACTTCATACGTTTCATAATCTTCCCCATTAAAATAATGGTAATAAAGTGTTCTCAATAAAAGACCTAAAAGAGCATAGCCCTGGGCATTGCCGTCTGCTTCATAAAGCTCTCGGTTTACAGTAGCGGTATAGTCATTGTATTCCTTGTTATATTCAATTCCCTTTATCGAGCTAATATCTTCATTCGCTTCTATTTCTTCTACAAACGATTTCAGGTTGCTCTTTAAATCTGCACTGATCTCCTCCTGTGTTCCTCTAGTCATCTCATATTCAACTAGTCGATCTTCCTTATTTATTGTAGTTTTGCTTATCCCAAGTTTGTCCGCCTGTTCAAGTACCTGTTCCTCACTTACGCCATCATAAAAACGAAAAGGAATTGTTACCTGGACCATTTCATCTTTTGATTTTTCATCTTTTGACTTTCCTTCCTTTTTATCAGTCTCATTACTACAAGCTGATAAAAACAAAACAAAAATCATAAGAACTACAGTTAACTTTCTCAATTTAAAATTCCTCCTAATTACATCTATTACTTACTACCCTATTCTACTTAAAAATAACAAAGAGTACCATTTTAGGTGTAAATTCATTACGATTGAACCTAATTCATAATTCCTGCTTTTATAGGCAAACCTAAATAAATCACAGTGCTGTTAACTTACCTGTTTTGTTGATCCCCGAGTCGTTGACTTGTTATAGTCTATACTTAAACGGGCCAAACATTAAATCATAAGTAATAAGTTGACTCAATTAAAACCCATAGTGCTAAAAAAACTTAGCTGTTCTTATTTCTTCATTATTCATGATGTAATTATCTACATTAGCTAAATGACTAGAATAAATAAATTCCCAATCATTTGAAGTAATTTTTTGTTTTATATTTTATAATTAGCTATGAATTTAAATAAAATTAAAATTTAGGATGGATATTTTATGAAAAAATTAATTCATGTCGTAGGAGCAATTATTGAGAACGAAAACGATGAAATTTTTTGTGCATTAAGAAGTTCCAAAATGACACTTCCCAATCTTTGGGAGTTTCCTGGAGGTAAAATTGAGAAAGACGAGACACCAACACAAGCATTATATCGAGAGATACATGAAGAATTTAATTGCACTATTCAAGTAGGTCAAAAAGTTGAAGATACTACATATGAGTATGAAAATTTTATAGTTAGATTAGAAACATATAAAGCAAAATTATTAGATGGTTTTCCAGTTTTATCTGAGCATGCGGATGCAAAATGGATCAAAAGGGAATATTTGCATACACTTAATTTTGCCCCTGCTGATATTCCTGCGGTGAATAAAATTATTAGTGAAAAATTAAATGAAATGATGTGATTATAATAGAACCATTGATTCGTAAGATGAAGAACTCATTGCACAAAGGTTTTATAGATAAGAATAGCCCCGTAACCGGACAATTTAAACCTAAGTTACTTTCAAATAAATCTCATGAAAATGTCTTGTCTACACTTCTTCAAGAAATGAAGACATGCGAAACTTTTATCTTTTCTGTAGCTTTTATTACTGAGGGTGGTTTAGCTACTTTAAAAACTATGCTTTATGATTTACAGCTAAAAGGTATTCAAGGTCGAATTTTAACTTCTACCTTTTTAAATTTTAATCAACCTAAAATGTTTAAAGAGTTATTAAAACTAGAAAATGTAGAAGTTCGGTTGACTGGCGTAAAAGGTTTTCACTCAAAGGGGTACATATTTGAACATAAAGAATATTCCTCTCTAATAGTTGGAAGCTCTAATTTAACCGATAGTGCTTTAAAAGCTAACTATGAGTGGAATGTCTATTTAACATCTCTTGAAGAGGGTGAAATAATTCATCACTTTCGTAATCAATTCGAAGATGCTTGGAATGAATCAATACCTTTAACCTTAGAGTGGATAAACAACTACAATCTGACTTATGTTAACCAGCCTTTTATTAACCATCAAACTACGAATGTACTTCAAGTTAACACTCAATATTTATCAAACCAACTAGCCGATAGCCTTGCAATCCAGCCTAATAAAATGCAAGTAGAAGCACTTGGCCAATTAAGAAATCTTCGTGAAAAAGGGGCTAATAAAGGGTTAATTATTTCTGCTACTGGTACAGGGAAAACCTACCTATCTGCTTTTGATGTTCGAAACTTTGCTCCAAAGAAAATGCTGTTTATCGTGCATAGAGAGCAAATTTTAAAAAAAGCACTACAAGACTATAGAAAGATATTAGGTGGTCACTATGATGACTATGGAATCCTTTCAGGTAATACAAAACAAACGAATGCAAGATACTTATTTGCCACTGTTCAAACTTTGTCATCAACACGTCATTTACAACAATTTTCTAAAGACGATTTTGATTACATTCTAATAGACGAAGTTCATCGTGCAGGGGCAAATTCTTATCAAAGCATTATAAATTACTTTGAACCAGAATTTCTTTTAGGAATGACAGCCACTCCCGAACGTACAGACAACTTCAATATATTTGAACTTTTTGACTACAAAGTAGCATATGAAATTAGACTACAGGCCGCTTTGGAAGAAGAAATGCTTTGTCCATTTCATTATTTTGGGGTAACAGACTATGAAAGAGATGGAGAGATAATTGATGATACTTCTTCTTTACAGCGCTTAGTTTCTGAGGAACGTGTCCAGCATATCTTAGAGAAGATTAATTACTACGGTTATTCTGGAAAGGGAGTACGAGGTTTAATTTTTTGTAGTTCAAAGCAAGAAGCACATGAGCTTTCAAAAGTGTTAAAAACTCATCATATAAGAACAGTTGCTCTTACAGGTGATAATAAACAATCCGAAAGAGAAGATGCTATTAGTAAATTGGAACGCTATGAACTCGATTATATTTTAACCGTGGACATTTTTAATGAGGGTATTGATATTCCATTTTTAAACCAAATTATCATGCTTCGACAAACACAATCTAGCATTATTTTTATTCAACAACTAGGTCGTGGTCTACGCAAACATGACGAGAAAGAATACGTTACTATTATTGACTTTATAGGCAACTATAAAAATAATTATCTTATCCCCATTGCTCTTTCTGGTGATCAGTCTATGAACAAGGATAATGTTCGTCGAAGAACAGTTAACACCAATTACATTCAAGGAGTTTCAACAATTAACTTCGAAGAAATTGCTAAGAAGCGTATCTTTGATGCTATTGATAATAAAAAATTGAAATTGTCTAATATGGAGTTTCTAAAAGCTCCATACTATGAGCTAAAAAATCGTTTAGGTAGGGTTCCTAAGCTAATAGATTTTATTAAAAACAATTCAATAGATCCAGAAGTAATTTTTATGAACAAGAAAAATTACTTTGATTTTTTATCTAGTATTAATGAACCTGTTGTAGAAATAGACGCATATGAACAAGCAGTATTAACAATGTTTTCTCAAGAATTAATAAACGGAAAAAGAATCCATGAAGTTTTATTAATCCAATGTTTGCTGGATCAAAAGGAAATTTCTAAAATAGATTATCTAAAATTATTACAAGATTACGGAACATATATTGATGATGAAACTATTTTTTCAGTAGAAAATTTACTATCTTTAGACTTTTTTGTTACAACAGCACAGAAAAACTATGGTTCAATACCAATTATTTTTATAGAGAATGGTATATATAAACTAAATGAGAAACTACAAAAAAGTATTGAAAAAGATTCATTTAGATCGTTGCTAGAGGATATAATTTTATGTAGTTTTGAAAAAAATAAAAAATACAAAAAATTGAATCCATTTACTTTATATGAGAAATACTCTAGAAAAGATGTATGTAGACTTTTAAACTGGCCTGCTAATGAAGAAGGTACCTTAAACGGCGGACGAGTTAAAATGAATAAATGTCCTATTTTTGTGAATTACCACAAAGCTGACGATGATGAATCAGAAGTTAAATACATGGACGAGTTCTTATCAGCAGATGTTTTTAAGTGGTGTTCAACAAAGAATAGAAAAATTACAGCTAAGGACATCTCTCCCATTGTTAATTCTACCGACTCTAATATAAAGGTTCATCTGTTTGTCAAAAAACATAACGGTGAAGGTAAAGATTTTTACTACCTTGGAGAAGTTGAAGTGGACCCAAAAAGTGCACAAAATGACACCCTTATCGACAAAGGAAAAGAATACAGTGTAGCTACTATGAACATGATTTTAGAACAACCCGTTCAGTATGATATATACCACTATTTAGTAGAAGAATAATAAAAAAAGAGTATCTCTAACTTTTATGTTAAAGATGCTCTTTTTTCATTAATAATTCTTTTACTAATCTCTTATCCTTTATTTCCACCCATAAAACCCTAAAAATTTATCCGGTATTCTTAATTCTAGCTGTTGCTCCAATTCCTTTAAGAAGATATTCATATCTGCTTCATCAAACCATTTCTGACTGTTTTCTAAACTCACATTAGATTTCCCGTAGTTAATAGCACATCCAAAACTGCCTCTATCATAACCTAAAGTAATAATGAAGTATTTGTATGCTTGAAAATCTATCGAGAACGTTTGATGAGGTGTATCCATTAGATTGTAAATTGAAAAATTATCTACTCGATCCCCAAAGTATTCTCTCATTGCTTTCGTAAAGCTTTTTGCTTTGTCCTTTGCGGTTGTTAAATTATCTTTCTGCATACCACATTCCCCCTTCTTCAATTAGTTCTGTAAATCCGCGTTCCTTTTTAAATACTAGTATCTTTTATTACTTTATATTAATAAGTTACTCCCCCATCAAAACCTCTAAAATGTCTTCTTCATTCATTCCAGCTAATATATCTTGTCCGGAATGGATTACTTCTTCTATTAGATTTTGTTTTCTATGCTGGAGCTGTGTAATTTTTTCTTCAATGGTGCCTTTTGCTACCAATCGAATGACTTGGACCTCATTTGTTTGGCCCATGCGGTGAGCACGATCTGCTGCTTGCTGCTCCACTGCTGGGTTCCACCAAAGGTCATATAATATCACTGTATCTGCTCCGGTGAGATTAAGCCCTGTTCCCCCTGCCTTCAATGACACGAGGAATAAGTCACCCTCTCCGTTGTTAAATCGTTCGCATAGACTGACACGATCAACTGGTGGGGTTTGTCCGTCTATATAAAAGTAAGGTGCTCCCTGCTTAATGAGCTGCTTGCGGATGATGGCTAGCATTTGAGTAAACTGAGAAAAGACAAGCACTCGTCTACCAGTCATTCGGCAATCCTCTAGAATCTCCATTAACTGCTCATATTTAGCAGAGCTCCCTTCATAGCCTTCTACAAAGAGGGCTGGGTGACAGCACAATTGTCGTAGTCTAGTTAGCCCAGCGAGAAATTTAATGCGATTCTTCCGAAAGGTTTTTTTCTTTAAATGTTTAAGGGCATCATGCTTAAGCTCTGCTAGGTGTGCGGCATATAGTTTCTTTTGCTCGACCTGCAGTTCGGAATAGATGACCATTTCCGTTTTCTTAGGCAGCTCTTGTAAAACATCCGTTTTCATACGCCGCAATATAAATGGGCGAACTTGTTTGGCGATATGCTCTCTTCTCATCTCACTGAATTCTCTTCTGTTTGGCAATAGACCAGGAAATACAACATAGAAAATAGACCAAAGCTCGTCTAAAGAGTTTTCTATTGGTGTCCCGGTAAGTGCAAATCGATGCTTGGCCTGTAGCATTTTCACTGCCCGAGCTGTTTTTGTCATTGGATTTTTAAAAGCCTGCGCCTCATCAAAAAATACAGTATGAAAGAAAAGATCTCTGTAACACTCTGTGTCCATTCGTAGGGAAGGATAGGAGGTGACGAGGACATCAGCCTCTATCCCAGCTTTCCATGCCGCATTTCTGTCTGCCTTACTGCCATCGATGATTTGTACATCTATATGTGGAGTAAACTTGCCTAGCTCGTTTTTCCAATTATAGAGGAGTGATGCAGGCGTAACGACCAATATGGGCTGTTTTCGAACACGAGATTCTGATAGCACCGATTCAATAAAGGCAATACTTTGAAGTGTTTTCCCTAGCCCCATATCGTCTGCGAGTATACCTCCAAAACCATATGATGCCATCAGTTTAAACCATCTGAAGCCCGACTTTTGGTAGTCTCGTAATACATTTTCTAACCCTAATGGTACATCCTCTTCCAGGTTCTCCGGCTCATTTAGATTCTTAAGGAGCTTAGCAAATCTTTGTCCTGGCTCAAGCAGATCCCCTCGACTTAGTGTCTGTGCAATCTGCATTCCCTTTAAAATAGGAACCTGCATCCCGTCCCGAAAATGTTCACTGCTTACCTCCATGTCCTCCATGAATCTTGCAAGGTCTACAAATTCAGGTGTTTCAAGCGACACTAGATTCCCGTTTGGTATCCGATAAAATCTTCTTTTTTCCTCAATGGCTGTCATCAGCTGTTGAATTTCTTTTTCCTTTATACCGTCTAGCTCAAAGCGAAACTCTAGCCACTCGGTTCTTTCCTTCATCTCAATCCTTATCTTTGGACCTGTATATTCCTTCACTACCCGTAATTTCACAGCAGTAGAAGCGTATACCTGCACCCACTTTTCAACATTTGGCAATACATAATACAGGAAGTTATATTCTTCTTCCTCATCCATTAAGTAAAATCCCCCTGGCGTTTGGGTGAACCCGCAGTCCAACAAGAGCTTCATGATTTCGAGCTCCTTCTCTCTCTGACGCCGTATACCAGGAAAATGGGTGAATGACTCCTCTGTTTCCTCACAGGGATTGACTAGCAGATGGCCGTAATGGAACTCTAAGCCAGCAAGCAGGCGATTTTTCACCCTATCGAGAAACAGCTTCGCCTTTAGAGGAGTTTCTCCCATCCTTTTAGAGATAGGCTCCGCTATGTAGACCTGACCTAGCTTCATCAAGCCTGGTAGAACTGTTTTCATGAATTGGTCGATATTGTTCTCTAGAATGATTAGCTCATGCTTACCAGATTGGTCCAGCATGCTTTTTAGTTCTGCCAGTCTGCTTGTCTCCTCCGGCTGTAGCTTGTATAGCACCCCTTTAGAGAATGCGTAGCCATAGGATCTGTATACGGTCACCATATCGAGACCTTTTACGTTCAACTGATAGTCAGGCTTCTTCGCTTCATCAAATTCAAAACGTATCGGCAGCTCTTGACCAAGCTGAATACCTTCATAGTAAAAATCATCATGTAGAAACTTAACTCTCGGTGCTTTTATGAGTAAAGGGAGAAGTCTATCCCAATCGGTGGCCGACATAAGCAAAATATCATCCTGTATTAATGCCTTACTATTTATGCGCTGACTTTTCATTAATATTTGAAGTACGTCATCCGTTTCCTTTGTAAAGCTAAAGACCTCCGGTGCGTAGGAATAGCCTGGTGAATATTCGAAAGGTCTTCTTCTTTCCATTTCATAGAGAAATTTTGCTACCTGCTTTATTTCTTGAAATGGTTCGGGGCCAACAGCCAACTGTATACCGAATCCGTAAGCCCCTCCCTCCAAAGGAACTGTACAGCACGTGAACTCCATCTCCAGTATCTTTCTTTCATCAAAGTGCAGCTGCTTTCCTGTAGGGGGTGAGGTCTTTTTTTCAAATAGATTTAGCATTCTTTCTGCTAAATAACCATCCATTCGTTGCTTTTCATCGAGTGAGATGAGAGCAGCCGCAATATGCTGACAATAGGTGGAAACAAAACCGACAGGGGGACATGTACAAGAGGCCACAACCTCTCCGACGGAGTCAGCTTTTATAGTGACAATGAAATCCTCTCCTGCCTTTACAGTAGCTTTCATCACCTTTTCATCTTTAGGGCTAGGATGAAGATGCACCTTATCCGCAAGAAAATAAGCCTTACCCTTTTTAAAAGCAGTAATGCCACATAGTTCTTTAATTTTCTTTTCGTTTATCGTACTATTCATCATCTAAAACCCTTTCTCTGTTTCTGTTTCTAGTTAGCTCTATTTTAGCATGATAGGAATGTTTGTGCGCCTTGTGCATTCTTTACGATCAACAGCATAGACAAAAAGAAAAGGACGCCCATTGTTGGACGTCCATCTCTCCTATTATTTAGACTCTAAAATTTCTTGTAAATTTTCTAATGCCAATTTGTTTCCATAAGCTGAATAATCTAACCATGGATTTTCACCTATAACAAATACTTGGTCATTTTTAACAGCATTTAGACTTTGCCAGATAGGATCATTTTGTAGCTCTTCAAAAACTTCCTCACTACCTTCATCAACAGAAGAAACTAGGACAAACATTGTGTCCGCATTGAAATCAGGGAGTACTTCCTTCGAAATATTTTCCCAATTACCATCTATTTGATCTACGCCGTTGGCAGGAGTAAATTTCAAGTCTTCAAATAGGATTGGACCAAGTGGTCGTTCCATCCCATAGACACGAATACCTTTAGCAGATACTCGCACTGCCATTACAGTGCCATCACCAATTTTTTCTTTAGCTAGAGTAGCGACCTTCTCTACTTGAGCATCATAGTCAGCGATAAATTCCTCTGCTGTTTGTTTACGGTCCGTAATTTCAGCGATATTTAGCAGGTGATCCTTCCATCGACCTTCGTCTAGGTTAATCACATGTGTCGTTGCAATTGCTTCGTATTTATCTAAACCATGCTTCTCTGCAAACTCTGCATCGATAAAGATTTCATCAGGTTGCATGGCAATCAAAGCTTCCATATCTGGCTCTTTTGTGAAACCTAGATATTCTGTAGAAGGGAAACGCTCCGGATCAAGTGGTAAGTAATCACTCGTTGTCGTTCCATCTGGAGTAATTCCTAAAGCCATTAAATCTCCCGTTAAAAAGATGGAGATAGAGGCTACTTTTTTATCATATTCATCAGTTGTTACTGTTTCATCAACTGCTGACTCACTTTTTTTATCTGTCGTTGTATCATCTTTTGTCTCTGAACCACATGCGGCTAACAACAATAGCAGCAATGCTGTCATTATAACTAATATTTTTTTCATTGTTCTCTCCTAATCTTTAATTGATAACGATTATCATTATAAATTAGAAAATGCTGAAACACAACGTTTTTTAGTATTTTTTTGCTTTGAATAGCAAGTATAGAAAGTATGGAGCTCCAATCGCCGAGACAATCACTCCTGCAGGAATTGCGCTAGGTTCAAATATAGAGCGGGCTATCGTATCGGATAACACTAAAATTACTACCCCTACCAATCCCGAAATTGGCAATAAATATTCGTGAGCTGGGCCTACTAATCTTCTTGCAATATGAGGTGCCACAAGACCTATGAATCCAATTCCTCCAGTCATCGCCACACTTGCACAAGATAAGGCAACCGCAAGTCCTAACAATTTAATCCGTTCATAATTCACTCTCGTCCCAATACTCATAGCTAAGGAGTCACCTAGAGAAAAGCTATTTAACGTCTTACTTTTCATATATACAATAGGTATAAGCAATATAATCCACGGCAACAGCGCATACACATGAATCCAGTCTCTCCCCCAAATATTACCTAGTAGCCAGCTAGCTGCGAATGAATAAGTTTTTTCATCTAACTGGAGGGATAAATATAAGGTAACTGCATTAAATCCTGCTGCAATTGCTATACCTACTAGCAATAATCTATTAGGCAAAAGGCCTTTCCCTTTTTCATAAGCAAACAACATGATCAACGTGGCTGCCATTATACCCCCTGCAAATGTAAACAAAGGAATCGTAAGAGCAGGCAGTGTATTTAAGGAAGTAAAATATGTCATATAAATCATTAAGCCGACGCCCGCTCCTGCATGTATACCTAAAACACCTGGGTCAGCTAATGGATTTCGGGTAATGCTTTGAAAAATTGCACCTGCTACGCCAAGCCCAAAGCCTGCTAATACTGTTATACAGATTCTCGGTAAACGATAGTCGAATAAAATCATTTCCCATATATCCGTACCTTGTCCAAGCAATGTTTTTATAACATCAAAAGGAGCTATTTTTAAAGAGCCTGTATTCAACCCATATAATATGGTGATCAGAACCACTATCAATAGAACAAATCCAACTTTTCTCATCTTTTGTTTTCTTTTCTGAAACATATTCATAGTCGTCTCTTTTCCCTTCTAGCAATAAATAAAAAGAAAGGAACACCAATCATGGCAACGATAACACCTATAGCAAATTCCTTCGGTGGATCAATGGTTCGTGCAACCAAATCAGCAACTACTAACAAAAAAGCTCCAAGTACTGCGCTCATCGGAAGGACAAATCGATAATCTACCCCGACTAGCTTCCGAGAAATATGTGGAATGACTAATCCTACGAAAGCGATGGAACCAACTGCGGAAACAGAGACTCCGGCCAACAACAAGGCACATAACACAGCAAGCAATCGTATTCTCTTTGTATTTAAGCCTAAATTAGTAGCTATTTCTTCTCCCATAGCCATCAATGATAAAGGCTTACCAAGCAGCATAGAGAACATTAAAACAATAAGCAAAATAGGTGCGATTAATAAAAGCTGCGCCCACTCCACTCCTGCAACTCCACCTGCATACCAAAATGCCAAGTCTTGACTAAGCTCAAAGTAAATAGCTATACCAGAAGTTAAAGAATGAAGCATAGAGGCGATCACGGTGCCAGCCAGTGTGAGCTTAATTGGCGTTAGCCCACCTGGGGAGTTCATACCAAGTAAAAAAATGAGCATGGTCGTACAGGCTGCCCCTAGGAACGAAAGAACCATAAGAGCAGAGAATGGAAGTTGCGGAAAGAAGACAAACGTAAGGGCAACAACAAAGGCTGCTCCAGCGTTAATACCTAGAACTCCGACATCAGCTAAAGGGTTTCTAGTTACTCCTTGCATTAAAGCGCCTGCCACTGCAAAGGCAGCCCCTACTAACGCAGCAGCTAATACTCGAGGAAACCGAACAAACTGAAGAACTTGATAATCTATATTGTCTTGACTACCTTTCCAAAGAGCATTCCAAACCGTTTCCAAGGGCAAGCTTTTTGCACCAAAGGAAAATGCAAACAGCATGCTAACGAGTAACAACAATACACTTATAAAAAAGGTCACATAAAACCTTCTATTGCTTTCCTTACAATAAAGATCCGTTGTTTTATCATCTATCACTTCTCTTCACCTATCACATCCATTGGAATACATATCGGAACCCCTGTTTTTGGTTCAATCCAAATAGTAGCTTCGATTTGAAACACGTCCTTCATAACTTCCTCTGTCACAACCTCGTGGGGATTTCCTTTACTGATCACTTTACCTTCTTTAATACATATAATATGATCTGCAAAACGAGTGGCATGGTTTAAGTCATGTACAACCATCACAATAGTACATTGCTCTTCTCGATTTAGTTTTTGGATAAGCTTTAGAACCTCTAACTGATGACCCATATCTAAAAAAGTCGTGGGTTCGTCTAACAATAAAATATTTGTTTTTTGAGCTAGCGCCAGGGCGATCCATGCTCGCTGCCTTTGACCGCCAGACAGCTCATCTACTGGACGATTTTGAAATTCTATTAAACCTGTAGCTTCCATTGACCATTGGATAATTTCAAAGTCTTGCTTTGTATTTGTACTGAATGCCTTCTGATGTGGATATCTTCCATAAGCAACTAGCTCACTGACCGTCAATCCGTCTGGTGCAATTGGGTTCTGTGGTAATATTGCTAATCTCTTTGCGATCTCTTTAGTAGAGAAGGTATGGATGGCTTCCCCATCCAGCAAAACTTGGCCACTCTGAGGCTCTAGTAAACGAGCAATCGTTTTTAATATCGTTGATTTCCCAGAGCCATTCGCTCCTACCAATGCAGTAACTTTTCCGATTGGAATAGAAATATTTAAATCATCTACAATTATTTTTTTATCGTAGGCTATTGATAGATTTTTTGTTTGAAAGTTATTTATCATATGTATCCTATCTCACTGAATTTTATTGATAACCATTATCATCATTTAACGATATAGACAACTTACTTTAAAGTCAATGACAGATAAGTGTAGGAAATATAAGGAATAAGAGGGTGATCAAGACACACGTCATGACCACCCTCCTATATGGTTGTGCCTATCCATTTTTAAACTTTGTAAACTCCAAAACTAGGAGCATCTAAGCCTACGCTAGAATCTGTTCAATTGACGTTATCTTATCTGCCACCAAATCATAAAAACCGATGTGTATGTTTTCTTCATATACCCAAAAAAGGTCAGTACCATAAGGAGCATCAAAAATTTCTAGCATCTGTGGTGCTAAAGAATAAATAGTTTCAGCATTCACAATGACAAAGTTATCCGGATTGTTTACATATTCATCATCGTCTAACTCCGAGAAAAGATTCCAGCCGTTTAACTGAGGTATAGAACTCGGTTCTCTAAAGCTATATCTGATTGGCACTCCATTCAAGACGTTTTTAGAAACCATGAAGCCGCCATATGCATCATTTTTATTATCCATGCTCATACTCCTTTACTATTTCCAAAAATTCATTTCTCCAAGGAAACTCTTTTGCGTAGTCTACTATTGATTTATTAAAGGTATCCTTAATGTTCACATCAGATCCCTTTTCCACTAAATAAGAATAAATTCCTTTCATATCCTCTGTAGTATTTTTATTGACTGTTATCGCATACTTTAAGGGTATCGAATGGAACTTATCTAAACCGTTTACCTCTACACCATTTTCCACTAGCAGTCTCACAACTTGTTCCATATATTCTTGTGGGCCTTTCATAACGTTAAAAAAGAAAGTATGTAGAGCATTCCTTTTATATAGAGAATCTGTAAAAGAAATATCTACACTATTTTCTAATAGATACTGAATAATCTCCAGCTTATCATTGGGTTTCTCATAATTAAGCATTGCGGTAGACAATAAATTTAACTTGCTATGTGGATTTATCTGATTTACTTCTCCATTATAGAAACTTTTAAAATCCTCAAAGGTTCCTTTTAGTACTGCATCAAACACATTTGTTATTTTCATATCGTTATCATTTCCCTTCGAATTTACGACTCCTATTTGCTCCAGGACTCTCTATCCTAAAGTTTTCGGGATTAAATTGGAACTCTTTCAACTCGTCTAAAGTTATTTCACGATTTCTATATTTTTCAAACATAGGATGATACTCATAACCTTGGCGATGTCCAAAGTCTACTGCACCTCTTCTTGGTTGACCAGGCTTCCAGTCAAGGACCTCCATTGTATTTGGATCACGTAAAATGCCATCAGGTCCAACATTGTCGTCATATACCTTCCGTTCAAATTCTAATTTTTTGTCACCTGATAATTGTGGTCTTCCACGTGGTTTTCCATTTTTTATATATGGTCCATTTTCTATAGGAGGTAACTCATCTACAATTTTAGAAGCATCTCTAACCTTATCTGCTGCCTTTGAAGCATCAGCAGCGTTGTCTATAGCTTTGACTGCTGCCGAACCGCCTTTTACAAGTTTTCCAACAGGAATAGGGATAACAGAGGCGGCAGCTATTCCTTTATCTAAAAAAGATGCATTTGGATCTGTTAATGTTCTGATATCATCCATAATCAGAAAATCAGCGGCCATTTCAAAACCGTTTTTATCCTCTGACTCCTGCGCTTCCTCTACCTTGGATACTATTTCATATTGAATTTGATCGGATTCAATTTTTTGAAACTCTTTTACGATAAGTCCATTGTCATAAGCATGATACCTGACAAACAACATAGTTTCATCCGGTTCCCCTTCAACTGATTTAATTCTACCATTTTCCATAATGCTCAGTATCTCCGGATCAATCTCTGTCCCTATTAATTCGTCTACATTGTCTCCTGCAGTACAAGTAATCATTGGATATGTCTTCGAATCTACTATATCTTTTAATTCACTGTTCAACGTCAATGCTTTCCATTGGTTCGTCTCAAATCTCATATCTGTACGTCCGGATAAAAATAATGATTCAATCATAGAAACCCATTGATTCATTAAATTAATACCTTCCTCTATAGAGGATAAAGCATTTTTTTGAGAGGTATCAAACTCATGAAGCTTGTCTATCGTTTCATCTTTACTTTTTCTTGAATTGCCTACTCCTTCTTGCACCAGACTATCATCTAAGTGAGGAAGGGGTACAATATCGCTAACTTGATTCATAATGTCATTTGATTGGTTAGTTAAATCACTAGTGAGTTGTGAGATACTCGTCAGTCCTGTCTCTATTTCACCCTCCAAATACGTTTCCACTATATAGCCTTCTGTGCTTGACTCCAGTGATTCTAAAGCATTATTTATATTCACTAAGGTTTCTGAAAAATGTTGAGAAAACAATTGAAAGGTTTGATGAAGAGGGAGGTGACACTCTTCATAGAAGGACCTAATCGCTGTTCCACCTTTCCCTTTCAGTACTTCGTCCATATCTATTAATGCCTCGATAGATTGCTGTATAGCAGTCATTTCAGTTCTTAATCTCTCCTGTTGATTCCCAATCCGCTGAAGTCCATTTTCTAATAAGTCTACATCTAATATTTTCATAGTATGCTTTTCCTTTTAGCTCTTCTAACGACCTTACAACCATCCCCTGTTTGCTTGCCTCTGCACATAAAACTCCTCCTTTTAAAAATTAATATTAGTTATAATATTCCATTTTTGTATATAGAGGTAAAGTCAGAACTCTATTATAAACAACAAATAATTCCAAAGTAATTGAATTTTAAGCTTTATTGTGATAAAAGGCTCACGAAGAAGTTGATCTTTGTAAATAAAAGCGTTTGGGCCAATCTTGATCTTTTGGACAGCAAAGTCAGAAGCAAACTTGAATTTATGTAAGATACACCCTACTAGTTTTATACGTAATAGCTTTATTTTTAAATAATTTAATCTTATTAATCTTTTCTTTGAAACCTCTATTTACATGACTAGTTCTATATTTCATATATCAATATATTATTATTTTATTATTTCAATTATTCAAAATATTAACTTTACATTATGGAGTTAATAGTTTTAATATAGATATATGTTTTATAAATCTTTTTTAGGGGGTTTGGGGTATGGGAAATGTTTTTAAAAAGTTATCTATTATTTTTACCGTTACGATGTTAGTTTTCCTGGCAGCTTGTGGAACTGGGGAGTCTACAAATGGAGAAGGCAGTAAGGACGCTAATGGCACGATTTCAGCCAAAATAGGGGTTATTTCTTACATGACAGGTCCAGGCGCAGCTTATGGGGAAGCGATTACAAATGGATTAAAGCTAGCTTTAGAAGAAATTAATGAAAAGGGCGACGTAAAGATTGAGCTTGTTATCGAGGATTCTGTCGGAAAACAAGAGCAGGCATTATCAGTTGGCCAAAAATTAATGAGTCAGGATGACATTGTTGCCATTATAGGACCAACGTTAAGTACGGAAATGAACGTTGTTGGCCCTGAGGCTGATATTAATGGTATTCCAATTATGGGAACATCGACTACAGCCGCTGGTATTCCTCAAATTGGGGATTATGTATTCCGTAACTCTATACCGGAATCTTTGGCTATTCCAGCAGCATTAGAGAAGGCAGTAGACAAGTACGGTGCTAAAAAAGTAGCCATTTTATATGGAAACGATGACTTATTCACTCAATCTGGATTCGATACGATGAAGGCTGAAGCTGAAAATATGGGACTAGAAATATTAACAATCGAGACTTTCCAAAAAGGACAGTCCGATTATAATGCACAGCTTACTAAAATTAAAGATCTTCAGCCAGATTTAATCTTGGCTTCGGCACTATACAACGAGGGTGCAGTAATTATGGATCAAGCGAGAAAAATGGGAATTGAAGTTCCTTTTGTAGGAGGGAATGGTTTCAACTCACCTCAAGTAATTGAGATTGCTGGGGAAGCAGCTAACGGATTAATCGTTGCAACTCCTTGGTTTGCTGATAAACCCGATGAAAAAGTGAAGGCTTTTGTAGAGAAATATGAGACAGCGTATGGGCACAAGCCAGACCAATTTGCTGCACAGGCCTATGATGCTCTTTATATTTACGCAGAGGCACTAAAAAATGCTGGGGAAGCAGATCGTGATGCACTCCGCGATGCTCTAGCTGAAATAAAAGATTTAGAAGGTATTCTTGGGAAGATCTCTTTTGACGAAGAGGGCGATGTAATCATGGACCCTACTGTACTGATCATTCAGGATGGGGAATTTAAATTATTTGAGTAAGTAAATAAAATCTAACGATGATAGGTAAGGGTGAATAGCCCTTACCTTATTTTGAAAGGGTGAGCTTTCATGCTTTTAGAACAAATTATTAACGGTATAACACTCGGAAGCATTTATGCAATTGTTGCCCTTGGATTTACACTGGTCTTTGGTGTACTCGGCATTATTAACATGGCTCATGGAGAAATTTTCATGATAGGTGCTTTTATAGGAGTGTTGGTAACTAGCGTATTAGGATTACCACTTTGGGTAGCATTTCTTTCTGCAGTAATCGTTACCGCAATCTTGGGCTATTTGTTAGAAAAGATTGCACTTCGACCGCTTCGAGGGAAACAGGGTGTTTCACATCTAGCCCCTTTAATCAGCACTATTGGGGTTTCCATATTGTTGGAGAACCTTTCGCATCATTTGTTTGGAGCCGGTAATCATCCGTTTCGACATTCTTTTGCACAAATTCAAATCCAAGTTGGTTCCATCACTATTTATTTAGTGCAGATTTTAATCTTTGCGATTTCTATTACCCTTATGATCGTACTTTCGTATTGGCTCTCTAAAACGAAAGCTGGAAAGGCTCTGCGCGCTACTGCCGAAAACTTAGAGACCGCTAGTCTACTTGGTGTAAATACGAAACGTACTATTACAACAACTGTCATACTTGCCTCTGCCCTGGGTGGAATAGCAGGAATTCTAGTAGGTATGGCCTTTAACTCCGTTAATCCACAGATGGGCTTGTCCATGGGCTTAAAAGGCTTAGCCATTATCATATTAGGCGGTATGGGAAATGTAAAAGGGGCGATGGTTGGAGGATTACTCCTTGGTCTTTCTGAAACAATGATTGTTGCCTACGGAGATTCGGGGTATAGAGATGCCGTTGCCTTCGTTGCTATTATCTTTATCCTTCTCATACGTCCACAGGGTATTTTCGGCAAGAAAACTGCTGAGGTAGGAAGGTGATGATCATATGCTAGGAGAAATTTTAAATCCATACTATTTACAGATTATCTCTTTTATTCTTATCAATATTATCTTAGGGATAAGCATTTACATAACGCTTTCCTCCGGGCAATTATCTTTAGGAAATGCAGGTTTCATGGGTATCGGAGCCTATACTTCTGCACTCCTAACGATCAACTTTGAGGTCCCTCTTTATTTAAGTATTGTTTTGGGAGCAGTAGTTGCAGGAGCTTTCGGAATTTTAATTGGTATTCCTGCATTAAGATTGAGTGGAGTTTATCTAGCTATTGCAACACTCGGTTTTGGAGAAGTACTTCGAGTAATTTTTGTGAACTGGGACTCCGTGACCAAGGGCTCGATTGGCTTGTCTGGTATACCTCATCTTGGTAGAGAGCTGTTTCAATTTTTTAGAGATTTAGGATTTGATCCCGATATGCTTGGACTTAAAAACAATCAAGCTATTTATTTAATAGTAGTACTTGTTTTATTGATCATCACTATATTTATTGTTTGGTTTTTTATCAGACAGAACAAGTCACGTGTTGGTAGAGCATACGCTGCCATTAAAATGGATGAAAAAGCGGCAGAAGCAATGGGTATTAATATCACTTATTACAAAGTATTGTCCTTTACACAAGGTGCAATTTTGGCTGGCTTTGCTGGTGCTCTTTACGCTCATGTATTAGCTTATATCAGTCCTGCAGACTTTGCGTATCACCGTGCCATTGATATTTTAATCTTCTCCATTTTTGGTGGAAGCGAGGTTATATGGGGAGCAATATTCGGAGCAACCTTTATGACATTGCTTCCAGAGGCATTACGATTTATTAGTGAATATCGATATATGATTTACGGGATTATTCTAATTGTATTGATGGCTTTCCGCCCACAAGGAATTATAGATGTTCCCGTATTAAATTGGCTAAAACGAACATTTACATTTAAAAGGAGGGATTCCAATGGTATTAGAGTTAAAAAATATAACTAAAAACTTTGGTGGAATCTCAGCCTTAACGGACGTTTCATTCCAAATCAACGAAGGAGAAATTTTCGGATTAATCGGACCAAATGGGGCTGGTAAAACAACTATGTTCAATATAATAACGAATATGTTCGCCCCAACCTCTGGAGAAATCTTATTTCTAGGGAAAAATATTTCAGGTATGAAACCTCATAAAATCACAGATAAGGGAATCTGTCGTACGTTTCAAAACATCAGGTTGTTTTCTCAAATGTCCGTTTTGGAAAATGTATTGGTAGGTGCCCATTGTCGAAATAAATCCGGGGTTTTAAAAAGTGTACTTAGAACAAAGTCACAAAAACAAGAAGAGAAAGGTAATTATGAGGCGGCTTTGGAGCTGTTAGAGTTAGTGGGTCTCTCCCCATACGAAGAAACAATTGCAGAGAACTTAGCTTACGGTCAACAGCGAAGATTAGAAATAGCCCGTGCCCTGGCAAGTAATCCAAAGCTATTATTATTAGATGAGCCTGCAGCTGGTATGAATGAAACAGAAACAGAGAACCTATTTGAGTTGATAAAAAAAGTTCAAAAGCGTGGAGTAACTGTTTTACTGATTGAGCATGACATGCCTTTTGTGATGAAGCTTTGCGACCGAATTGCAGTTTTAAATTTTGGGAAGAAGCTTGCGGAAGGTACTCCTATTGAAATTCAAAATAATCAGGATGTAATAGAAGCTTACCTCGGATCAGAGGAGGATGAAGAAATTGCTTAAGGTAACAGGAATTGAAACATTTTATGGAAAAATACAAGCTCTTAAAAATGTAAACCTTGTCGTAGAGCAGGGTCAGGTTGTCACCCTCCTCGGTGCAAACGGTGCTGGGAAAACGACAACGATGAAAACAATTACTGGCCTACTAAAGCCTCAAAAAGGAACTGTTGAGTTTTTAGGTGAGAACATTACTGGCATGAGACCTGACCAGCTTGTCAGAAAAGGTATTGCCCTTGTCCCTGAGGGAAGGGCTATCCTTTCTAGCATGACCGTTCTAGAGAACCTGGAAATGGGAGCTTATCACAGGAATGATAAGGACATAAAAAAAGATTTGGAAAATGTTATGGAACAGTTCCCTATTTTAAAAGAACGGGAGGATCAGTTAGGCGGTACCTTATCCGGTGGGCAGCAGCAAATGCTTGCCATCGCAAGAGCACTGCTATCCAAACCGAAGTTGCTATTGCTAGATGAACCTTCTATGGGGCTAGCACCATTAATAGTTGCCGATATCTTTAAAATGATTCGTGAAATTAAAGCTAGCGGTACGACTGTATTGTTGGTGGAACAAAATGCAAAGCAGGCACTCAAGGTTGCGGATTATGGCTATGTCATGGAAACCGGAAAAATCATTATTAACGGAGAAGCAAATAGCTTACTAGAAGACCCAAGAGTTGTTGAGGCATATTTAGGTAAGAAAACGAGTTAGTATTTAAGGAGGAGCTTATATGACCCGTTCTATTTCACAGCTGGAGTTACCACATTCAATTTCTCTTTTAGAAGAATTGGCCTCTAAATCTATTGAAAAAGGACCGTTTACATACGTCCATAGTGGTGCTGGTAATGAAAGCACCCTTCGTGCCAATGAGGCAGCCTTTGAGGATTGGTGTATCGTCCCTCAATATTTAAATGATGTGAGCAGTCGAGACACCTCCACTACTTTGCTGGGAACTACCTTCCCTTCCTCTTTTGCACTAGCACCAATCGGGGTTCAAAGTATTTTCCATCCTGAAGGTGAACTGGCTTCCGCACGTGCTGCTGCAGCATGTGGAGTCCCTTTTATAGCTAGTACATTATCCTCTTATCCTTTAGAGGAAATTGCCGCTAATCTAGGAGACACCCCTCGCTGGTATCAGTTGTATTGGTCCAATGATGAGGAAATGGCGATAAGTATGGTTCGTCGCGCAGAAAAAGCAGGTTATTCTGCTATCGTCATTACGATTGACACCTCCCTTCTTGGAAATAGAGAGCGTGATTTGAACAATCGCTATTCTCCTTTAAAACTGGGAAAAGGGGCTGCTAACTACTTATACGACCCTGTCTTTCAAGGTCGATTTACTAGCCCCCCTTCCGCTGACGATCCGGAGGTCATTAAAAGTATTGTTGATATTATCTTTAATCCTTCATTAACCTGGGAAAATCTTAAAACCATTAAGGAGCATACGAAGCTTCCCATTTTACTGAAAGGCATCCTTCATGAGGAAGATGCAAGAAAAGCTTTACTCCACGGAGTCGATGGAATTATAGTCTCCAATCATGGAGGAAGGCAGCTGGATGGCTGTATTTCGTCATTAGAGGCACTCCCCTCCGTCGCGGAAGTTATTCAGGGGAATATTCCAGTGTTATTGGATAGTGGTATCAGACGGGGCTCTGATGTCATTAAAGCAAAGGCTCTTGGGGCAGATGTAGTTTTACTTGGCAGACCTTTTATCTATGGTTTGGCCACTGCCGGCGAGCAAGGAGTAGAACATGTATTACGTAACATGATTAATGATATTGATGTTACTTTAGCATTATCTGGTTGTGCATCGATGAACGAGGTTAATTCATCGCTTATTAGAAGAAAGAAATAAAGAGAAAAGGCAAGGATGCAGAAATAAGCATCCTTGCCTTAATTATGTGATGAGTGAGTGGAACCGACCGATTATTTGCCTGAACCGACCGGTTTTCTGTGCGAACCGACCGATTATTCGCGGCGACCGACCGATTTTCTCACTGGACCGACCTATTATGCACCATAACCGACCGATTCTCTTTTTGTTCGGTATTACTACAAGTCTGTTTCTAGATTCATTCCCCTATCACTTCAATATATCTTTAATACGTTGAACATAAGGCTCTTTATCATAGGCAAAGTAGAGCTGGCTTGCTACGCGGATTGGATCCCCAAAGAAAAACCGCTCATAAATAGTTTGTCTTGTTCCGAAGGGACTCATCGTAAGATCCCAAGCAAGGCGGAATAGCTTTACACGTTCTTCAGCTGGGGCTGCCTTTGCCTGCAAGTATTGGTCGAGGTCCTTTCTAATCGGTGAGTTAAAATCATTTTCTGTTGGAATGGTCATTAAACCACTAGCACCTAATAGCTGTACGATTTCCGCTAGTCT
Source organism: uncultured Psychrobacillus sp. (assembly GCF_938022135.1). Taxonomy (NCBI): domain Bacteria; kingdom Bacillati; phylum Bacillota; class Bacilli; order Caryophanales; family Bacillaceae; genus Psychrobacillus; species uncultured Psychrobacillus sp. Next base: position 19,244 of record NZ_CALIED010000012.1, on the reverse strand, counting down.
TGGGTAGACCTTCGGATAAACAGTGATAGCAGCATGCAATGTAGCTCTATCTGGCTCCATTAAACCAAATCGATTTATTTTCGCATCTATCTCTGATTTCATTAACAACGCTTTTAAAGATTCTAATGCTACAATTACCTCTGCCGCCTTTTCCTGAACATGCTGGTATTCTGCTATATTAATAGTTTTAATAATAGACTGGACAATTCCTAAGACAAATTCAGTTTTAATAACCTGTCTAGATATTACCTGGTGTAGGGTGAACGGTTGGAAGGAGCTACTAATCATAAAATCATTGGCCGTCATTGGGTCATCATAAATAAATACACGGTCCCACGGGACTACCGCATCATCAAAAACCACAATGGTATCCATTTCATCATATTTGGAGCTCAGCGGATAATTAAAGGAAGAATCTCCTCCAACTAATGACTCCCGACATATAAATTTTACGCCCTTCGTGTTACTTGGGATAGAGAAAAAATAGCCCTTCCCTTCATCTATAACTGGTCCCATGGAGTATACTAATATTTCATCCGTCATACCTCCTTGCGTTGCAAGCAGACGAGCACCCTTTATAATAATTCCTTCCTCATTTTCACCGATGACCTTAGCTGCAATTGGTTCTTTTTCATCTTCTAAATAGTAGAAAGTTCGATTTACCTGTGGCTCAATGAAACTGTGAGTTAAAGTTAAATCATTTTCTCGTACATATTCAAAGTAAGATTGGAGATACTGAGGAAAACAGCTATTTTTACCTTCCAGTAATTTTGCGGAAGACGCATAAGCCATTAAGGTTGTATTCATATAATCTGGACTTCTTCCCATTAGACCATTGGTCGCTCGAGCCCATTCCTGAACCATCATCCTTTTTTTCACTAAATCTTCTTTTGTTTTTGGTTCTAGAAAAGAAAGCCCAACAGAATCTCCAGTAGTTGGAGAAGGATAGGTTAATATATCTTTTAAATTTGGGTCATGCTGCATATCAAATAATGCTGCTTGGCTCTTCATGACCCCTTTGAAAGCGGGGTGTTCGGAGATCTTCCCCGTTACTCTTTTTCCGTCAACCCAAATTTCCGAGTTCAACTGATCTATCCGATCTATATATTGTTTTCCTGTAATAGCAGGCATAGGCACTCTCCTAAATGATGCTTCATAATAATTCTTATCAGCTTATACTATTACGATTTTTCTTGAAAGGTGACAGTTTGGGAAGAGCTATCATTTGACTTCATATATTCAGTATTTTAGGATAATTATTTAAGGGATAACTTTTATTCCAAAAATGCATCATATAAAAATTTATAAAGGAGCCTGCAAAGTGAAGAAATTATTAATAGCTATAGTAGGATCTGTTATAATAACGGGTTGTTCCAGTCCTCAAGAGGAAGAGGTAGTACCCGTTGAATTAATAGAAGAGTTACCAGAAGAAAATCAAGTCCTCAATGATTTACCCGAGTATCCTATTTTAAATAATATTATTGATTTGCAAGTATACTTAGCAAATATTGAAACTGATAACGAAGAAACTCGAGTTATCTTTTTTGAAGATAAAGATGGCAATAAAGTATATAAAAGTGTTTTCGTCAAAAACGAGAGTTACTTAAAAGTTATAGAGCTAGAGGATGGAGAAGGAATTCTTTACAATGAGGTCATATAAAAACAGCCCCTAGTCTGAATTAGGGACTGTTTTTTTGTGCACTATAATCCTGTAAGAGTCAGGATAGAGAAGAAGATGATTACTCCTCTTCTACCGTCTCTTTCTTCTCTTCTCCATCAACAAAATAGCTAATTGTATTTTCTGCTGGATCTACCTCGATAGGTTGGTCCACATCTACATCCATTCTTGTAGCTATTACTTCATCATCTTCTTTGGAGTATTTATAGGTTGCTAATGTTTTGTTTTGATCGTCACTTTCTTGAGTAACAAGTACTTCAGTACCGTTACTGAAAGTTAGTTTGTCTTCTAATATTTCTATTTTCAAGCTATTATCAACCGGTATATTTTGAGAGATAGCCCATTTTTCTTCGCCCTCATTGTACTTTCCAATAAGCAAACCTTGAGGCTCCTCTTTAGCTTGAGTATAAGGAATAACTACCTCGGGGATTGTATCCTCATCAAATTGGACGATTACAGCTTGTCCAAATTCTGGCTCCGTTAAGTCATTTTCCTCCCACCACTTACTTTGGTTAGATAATGCTAGCCATTCTTCATCCGTCACCTCGAGTGAAAATTCCTCATCTTCTACGACTTCTTCTTGCTTGTTTTCTTCAGTTTGGTCTTTTTCCTTCACTGTCGTCTCCTCATCAGAGCAGGCTGCAAGCAACAGAGTAAGAGCAGTGACACCTAAAATTCTCTTTTTCATAACAAATACCTCCTTTAAAACTGAATGCCCCTAAGACTATTACAAAATTCGACATTCATTTTATCTATATAACCTAAACACATGGATGATAAACTCAGTAAAGGAAAAATTAGTATTTCTATATACAAACTCAAAAGACCAAATCACAAGGACATGGTCTTAATAGAACTTTTAAGAAGAAGTGATTTGTCCACCATTAACATGAAGGGTTTGACCAGTGACAAAACGTGAATCATCTGAGGCTAGATAAACAAAGGTAGGTGCTAGCTCGAAAGGTTGACCTTGTCGTTCCATCGGATTGCCTGCTTGCGTAACCTCATCTGCTGAAAAGCTAGCAGGGATCAACGGTGTCCATATTCTGCCTGGTGCAATTGCATTTACTCGAATACCTTGGCTTACTAGGTTATTTGCAAGGGCGCGAGTAAACCCTACATTTGCGGCTTTAGTAGCCGTATAATCCATTAAATGCTTATGTCCTTCATATGCAACGACTGAAGCAGTATTAATAATAGAGCTCCCGGGCTTAAGATGTGGTAAAGCTGCTCGCGTTGTGTAGAAATGGGAATAAATATTAACTTTAAACGTATCGTCAAATTGCTCATCTGTAATATCTAAAAGACTTAGCTGCTGGAATTGAATTCCTACATGATTACATAAAACATTTAACTGCCCAAAAGCTTGAACAGTTGCATCTACTATATACTTACAATGCTCCTTGTCTCGCAAATCTCCCGGCAACAGTAAGCAACGTTGACCAAGTTCCTCTATTCTATTTTTTGTACGATAGGCATCTTCGTGCTCATCAAGATAAGCAATGGCGACGTCTGCTCCTTCCTTAGCAAAGGCTATAGCTGCAGCCGCTCCCATCCCACTGTCTCCTCCTGTTATTAAGACCGCCTTGCCAAGTAACTTACCCGTTCCAGTATAGTTAGGATTCTCTATAATTGGCCTTGGATGCATCAGACTTTCCAGACCAGGCTGCCTTAACTGACGCTGCTCCGGCACCGTAATTGGAACTTCCTGAAACTTTGTTATTTTGCCGTAGTTTGGATTCATAGGGTACTTTTGATTGTGCTCATGTTGTTCGGACAATAATATCTCCCTTCTTGTTTAATCTTCGAACTACTTTATGTGAACTTACCTGTATCGGTGATAATAATCTACGTGCTGTGCCTACTTTTCGATAAAAGAATAAATTATTAATTAAAAGGAGGAATGCAGTTGAACAATCATTTGTTAATACTTAACCAAGGGGCAGAAACACTACTCACAAATTACTCCGATGCAAAGGTAAATGTACAATATAACTCTAACTCCAAGCCCTTTGAACTACCCGAAATTGGAGCAAGACCCCCATTTTATTGCCATCCAAGCTTTGAAGCCTATTATCCGCTTCTTTAATAGCTATAAACCACAAAGCCCTTCTTCATGACGAGGAAGGGCTTCTTGAAGTCTTTAACATTATGATATTCGAGCTCTCCTTCCAACTTTACAAACATAGTCCATTAGCTTACTATGCGCGTATGGGAACAATGAAAAAAAGATATCCATTGTTCTTCGCATAGGCATCGGACAAATAATGGGGGCATTTTGATGAACACCATTTATGGCAATCTTAGCTAGCTTTTCAGGAGTCATTAACTTTTGCTTTTTCAACTGCTGAATCATTTTATGCTTATCCATATTAATAGCCTTAGCATTTGAAAAGATCGGTGTATCTACAAATGTGGTGGGACAGAGTACACTTACTTTCACGCCATGTTCCTTTGCCTCGTAATGCAAGGAAGTCGTGAGACCTACTATCGCATGTTTCGTTGCAGAATATGGTGCAGTCAGAGGAGAGGGGCCTAATCCTGCTGCCGAGGAAGTATTTACGATATGACCAAAGCCTTGCTCTTTCATGAGCTTGTAGCCAATCTGTGTCCCATGAATGACTCCCCATAGATTGATATCTATAATATGGTTCCAGTCTTCTATTGAAACATCATACAACTCACCATACATAGTAATTCCAGCGTTATTGAACAGATAATCCAGTCTACCATGTTCGTTAAAAGTATCCCGAACCAACTCTTCCATACTTACATGATCAGCTACATCCACATACTCATACCGCGCACAGTTCTGTTGTCGATTAAGCTCATCCTCCACAACTTTACCTTCTATCTTATTTACATCTGCTATTATGACAAATACCTGTTGAGTGATGAGTTCTTCACAAATTGCTTTACCAATTCCGGAAGCTCCACCAGTAACAATCGCAACTTTTCTTTTTGTGTCCATAGATTCCCCCCTTAAGAAACTTCCATAATTGAACTATCACCAAGTGTACTTCTGATCACAGTGGCATACTCATCTGCAACAATTCTTGCTCCAGTGCTGTTCAAATGTATTCCGTCTAAGGTAAGTTTTAAACCGCGCTCGTTTGATAATCGATCAATCCTTGCTTCACTTTTGTAGAAAAATACATCGAACATAACTCGAAATGGATTAGTTGAAATATAAGTGGAGCTGTTCCTGTTAGCCAATTCTTTCTCAAAAATCGTTTGGAGATTCATATAATCTATTAGCTCTTTTTCACTTAAAGACTGGATAAGAACAGATAATTCTTTAATTTCCTTGTTAGTCTGATTTTCAATATGTTCACCTACTATAGAGGGTGAAACCGTCACCACCTTCTTGGTAGAAGGCATCACTATTTTTAAAACTTGCTCATAAAGCTCTATAAATTCATCATGATTTTCAGCTACTGGCTGCGCTTGAACCTTCAAAAGCTTTGAATACACGTCATTCGTACCAATCCAAAGAAAGGACAAATCAAAATCAGCATCTAAACCAGTTTTTATCAGACGACTATATAGACTTTTTACAGTCTCCCCTGGTTTTCCAAGATTCACAAACGAATCGCTCGGAAACTTCTCTTTTAAAATATTTACAAACGAAACGCCAGGTCGTCCCTCAGTTAAGCTGTCACCAATTAATGCAACTTTCATATCAGTTTCCCCTTTTCTTTATTGAACTTAAAAATATAGTGATTGCTTGTTCAAATAAAGGCTCAAGTGACTGTAATGGCTGTGTATTGGTCAATTGACATAATCCCCCGAGCCAAGTTCCTAACAGAGCAGTCCATTCATCAACATTTCCTTTTTCGAACTCATCACATTCAATTCCTTCTATAAAGATTGAACGATAAGAGCTCATCGGCACTACCGCAAGTTCATATAACTTTTGGACCGATTCCAATGATGATTTAGGATTAGCTGCTAACTCCTCTCCAGCTTTAAGCAATGGAGTTTGATAATTGTACAAAACATGCTTGGCCATTCCGTACCATTTTTCAGTGGCTGATGAATAATTTTGTTCAACATCCGTCCATTTTGAATACCAATCATGCATGGAATTCTGTGCTAATAGGACAAACAACTTCTCTTTGTTTTCAAAATGATAGTAAATGTGACCTTTACTAAATCCAGAAGCTTTAGAAACATCTGCGATTGAGGTCTGATTGTAGCCATGTAATGAAAACAATTCAAAAGCCTTTTCCTTAATGATACGTTTTGCCTCTTCGCTGTCATAACGCCTACTCACTACAAAATAATCTCCTTTCGTCAATTTGAACGACCGTTCTAATTTTATTGTATGATTAATTCCTCCAAAATAAAAGTTTATTTTCTGAATTTTTAGCTTTATTTTACAAAATAAAAAAGAGCAACAATGTAGAGTTACCCTTCTAATAGAAATAATAATTCAAGTTTGTATGTCTCCATTTATTTTGGATACCCATTCGTATTGAATGTCAGGTAAATTTTCTTCGTTTTCATGTCCTCTACTTATCACTTCAAAGCCATGTTTTTCATAAAACTGCTGTGCATTTTTATTTACCTCAAATGTGTACAATGTTAATTTCCCACTAGATTTCACTTTTGCTTTATCTAGTAATGCTCGACCTATACCGATTCCTTGATACTCTATGTGAATATATAGTTGGCTTATTTCCCTGTCATTATAGGCAATCATCCCAACTACTTCTTCATCCATTAACGCTAACTCTATTTGAAATTGTTCCGTTAAAATATGATTTAAAAAATAAACGTGTCTTTCGAAGTCGTGAATTTCTTTTTGGCCAATAGCCTGTTCCTTACTTTTCCGCCACATATCCACTGTTTTTACGGCGTACTTAGGGTTATACGGAATAATTTTGATCTTATGGTGTAGCATATATTACCTCCTTAAACATAAAATTATTCTTCACAAAAATTATCTATATTTGAGTGGATGTAGTATCCAGCCATGGTGACTTTTCCATTGCTAAACAAATTGAAAGATTTTGTCTCACCTTCATTATTTTCGAGTGTAGAGAGATGATCAAAATCATCAAACTCCATCTCTTGTGAACCTTCCCTCTTTGATTTGTTGATTTCCCTAATCACTTTTTTAATGGTTTTTTCGTTATCAATTTCAATTATTTCACCATCTATACATTCAATTGTGAGTTTAATCATCTCACCATTTAATAAGGGTTCATTGAATTGACTACAGGAGCATAAGAACAATATACATAGGCAATAGAGTGACATTCTCTTCATTTTTTCATCTCCTAAAGACTTAAAATGACTTCTAAATAAGTTATAGTGTCCCATAAACACCCAAATTCAGACCTTAAACATGAAATGCGCCCTGTTTCTAGTACCACTATTGGATCCATTCCATCACAAACAATTTTTGTTCTTTCGCATTTGAAATAGCCAGTATATAACTATTATCCTCTTCCAATTTATAAAAATATTTATCCTCTTCTTCAAAAGTCACAGGATTCTCTTGAAATAACATATTAAACTGCTGTGTATCCTTATTAATATTAGCCACATCTTTTTGAAATTTTTTAAGGAGTCCAGATACAGTGTCAAAGGAATCTTCATTAATTGAAATCCAACCATCTTTGTCCTCTAATTTCTTTTCAATAGATTTATAATGAAGTACATGAAATACTTCTCCCTCGCTAGGAAATCCATTTCTTGTATGAAAGACTGTTTCTATCTTGATTGGCCTTGGGATTCCTATCTCCCAATTCAACTTCCATTCGGTATATTGGGAAATATAATTCCAATTCACTGTTATTAAAACTATTATTAATAAAGGAACTGGAATCCAAATAAGTAATTTCTTTTTCACCTAAACTCTCCTTTAATATGAATGATAATTCTATTGTATTCACCAAAATATATAGTCATTTTCTTAATTATCTCGAGTTAAACCCCATACTCCATGAACAAAAGCTAAACAGCCCAGTTAAAAAGAAGGATAACAGAATAACCTCTATTGAAACTACATTTTCACTACTAAATACTAGCCAAGCAAATATGCCAAAGTAGAAGGCAATGAAAGCCAATATTGTTCTGATGTAGTTCCTTACTATTTTTTTCAGGCTTTTATTCATGGATAACTCTCCTTCTGACCAATTCTCAAACAACACTATGTTTACATGTTAAATTTTAACATAATTAACCAAATACTATTCCATTTATTACACATGTTGTTTTCATTTTTCATCTTTAAATGGCCAATATAAAAAGCCCAAAGACATGTAATTGTCTTTGGGCTTCCTTGATATTTATATTTCTTACGTTTCTTCGATCGGATCACTTATTAAACTTGCCAATACATGTACTCGTAAAATAATTCCTTTCATTGTACCTTCCTCGTCTGTAACAACGAGGGGATACTTGGAATCAAGTACCTGTTGTATTAAATCTTGTACATATTCTTCTGGATGTACAGTCTTTACTTCCTTCGACATTGCTTCTTGCAAGGTTTTCTTTTGTTTCATCCCTTCAATAGCCTGGTCGATGGTAATAATACCTTGTAGCTGTCGCTTTCTGTCAACTACAAACGCACTCGAGTTACCATTCTCTCTCATTACCTGGATTGCAACATTTAGTCCATCCTTTAAGGATACTAATCCATTTGGCTTAGACATGATATGCTCAGCTTGAAGAATTTTAGTACGATCGATATCGCGTATGAATTCGGAAATATAGCTGCTAGCCGGATTTTCTAGAATTTCTTCTGGCGTACCAATTTGCTCTACTTTCCCGTTTTTCATAACAGCCACACGGTCACCAATTTTAAATGCTTCGTTGACGTCATGTGTAATAAAAATAATTGTTTTTTGCAGACGATTTTGGATATCTAAAAGCTCTAGCTGCATTTCTCTACGGATTAGTGGGTCAAGTGCACTGAAGGGCTCGTCCATTAATAGGATGTCTGGATCGTTCGCAAGGGCTCTTGCGATGCCTACTCGCTGACGCATACCGCCAGAAAGCTCATCTGGATATTGGTTTTCATATCCTTTAAGACCGACCGTCTCTAAATGCTTCTGAGCAATTTCCTGACGCTCCTTCTTGGACATACCTCTAATTTCTAATCCATACTCTATATTTTCTAATACTGTACGATGACTAAACAGTCCAAAGTGTTGAAATACCATTGCTATTTTCTTTTGACGATAGAATTTTAACTGTGTCTTATTGTAATCGACCACATTTTCCCCATCGACATAAATAGCACCTGAGGTAGGTCTATTCAATAAATTCAAGCAACGGATTAGGGTAGATTTGCCACTTCCAGAAAGCCCCATGATGACGAAGGTCTCTCCTTCCATGATTTCCATAGAAGCATTGTACACTCCAACAGTATGCCCTGTCTTAGCTAATATCTCTTCCTTTGGTACACTCTTCTCTACCATTGGGATAATTTTTTTAGGGCGTGGTCCAAATATTTTGGAGACATTTTCTAATCTTAATTTTACTGTCATGCTACATCCCTCCTATGTTTCTGAAGGCGATTTGCAATTCCTCCGGTAACTCGGTCGATGATGATCGCTAGAAAGACGATACTAATTCCGGCTTCAAAACCAAGGGATATGTCAATTCGGTTAATCGCAAAGAGTACTCGCTCTCCAAGTCCCTGTGCCCCAACCATAGAACCAACAACAGCCATTGCAAGAGCCATCATCGTTGTTTGATTGATACCAGCCATAATTGTAGGTAAGGCTTGTGGTAGTTGAACTTTCATGAGCATTTGAGAGGAAGAGGAACCAAATGATTGTGCAGACTCTACAATTTCTTTATCTACACTTCGGATCCCTAATTCTGTTAAACGGATTACTGGTGGTAAAGCATAAATGATTGTCGCAATAACTGCTGGTACATTTCCTAGTGGAAAGAAGAAAATTACTGGTATTAAGTAGACAAAGCTCGGCATTGTCTGCATTGCGTCTAATATTGGGCGCATGATTCTGGACATGGACTTACTAAAAGCCATTCCAACGCCTAGCGGAATGCCTATTACAAGAGACAAAATTACGGAGATTAGAACGATGGAAATCGTGGTCATCGTTTCCGGCCACAAATCAAAGGAGCCTATTAAAAAGATAAATGCCCCATAAAGCAATCCTCCATAAATATTATTAAAATACCACCCTATTAAAAAGATGATAACAATAAATAACCACCAAGGTATTGCTAATAGACCTGCCTCTAAGCCTTTAATCATAGAGGAAGAAATAATAAAGATAAAATCAAAGAATGCATCAAAGTTCGCGGCTAAAAAATCCACGAATTTTTCTACTACATCCCCGATTGGAAAACGTACATCTGGAAATTCTGTCATATAGTAGGACTGCAAAACATACAGTCGCAGGTCACCTCTCTTTTAGTTAGATTGAGTTATGAATTATTTTAAAGAAGCTTTAACTTTTTCTGCCACTTCTTCTGACACCCAAGCTGTCCAAATATCTTCATACTCTTTCATCCACCAAATAGCGGCTTCATCTGCTTCCACATCATTTTCTTGCATGTAATCTAAAGCACTTTCTGTTAAATCATTGCTAGTTTCATAGTTACTTAAAAAGTCTACTACTTCCTTAGCTTGTGTTGGTAAATCTTTATGAACAGCAACTACTACATCATTCGGAGGAAATTCAGTTCCCTTCGAATCATTCCATGTTGCTTCATCGTATGGTGCGTCTTCTAATAGAGTTAAATCGTAGCTTGCTGTTACCCACGTTGGTGACCAATAATAACCTACCCACGGCTCGCCTTTTTTATATGCGCCAGCTAAATCTGCAACAATGGCAGAATCAGAGCCAGGTGCTAGATAGTTATATTGTTCGTCAAGGCCATATGTTTCAAGTTTCGTCCCCAAATACTCACTTACTACCCAACTGGATGGAGCACCGACCACTCGGCCTTTACTGCTATCTTCGGGATCTTGGAAAATTTCTGGATACTTCTCTAAGTCTTGAACTGTTTTTAAATCTGGAGCGATTGGTTCAATACCTCGTTCTGGATCTCCTTCTATCACGTAAGTTGGAACATATAATCCTTGCGCGTTGTCAGCGAAATTAGTAGCTACCTTTATGATATCTCCACTTTCAATTGCTTTTTCATAGACATCTTTAATGTTATCGGTCCATACTTCCATATAGACATTTATGTCGCCCTTTTCAAGTGACTGCATGGTTGCCGCCGTTGTTCCACTTGTTACTTCGGTTTCATAACCATAACCTTCTTCGACGATTGTTTGAGCTATGCTATTGTGTAGGCGAATACTATCCCACCCCGCATCAGCAAACTTAATCACCTCAATATTGTCCTTGCTTGTCTCACTGCCACAGGCTGCAAGTACTAAAAGCATACAAAGTGAAAAAAATAACATAATCTTTTTCATTAGTTTGACTACCTCTTTTCATTCAGTTTTTAAATTAGACGTTCGATCGCTCCTCCTTCAAAATCTATAAATAATTGCTAAAATCCTAAACAATTAAACTTCCCTGAATTTGGAAATTAAAGGACGTCTAATTTATAACTACTAATATTACTAAAAAAATTTGTATATTGCAAATTCACTTAATAAATGATTGTTATTATTCTATCTTTATCTGAATATTTTGTATCATATTTCTAGTTATTTATCATTAAGTAAATAGTAAACCCTAGACAATCTATTCATATAAATAACGAGGTAATTATTAATTATTTATGATAATTTTTTTTTTGTTCGAGGGGGGCTTTGTCTAGGAGAAAGTAAGCAGATAAATAGAGGAGATTTTGAATTTATCACCATTCGGGGGGTTTAACTCCATTCGTAGTGATTTATACGCTCATTAAGGTTTTAGCACTGTTTATGGGATTTTATTATAAAACTAAAAAAAACCATGAACGCTATGTTCATGGCATCTCTTACACTTTAAACCACTCTGTTTTCTGGCACCCGTTCCTCTAATGCATCTTCAATGGCCGTAGCATTGATCTGCATCATAGCAAGTCTTGTATAAATACTGGCACTACCGATATGGGGTAGGACAGTCACGTTAGGTAAGGTTAAAAGTGGATGATCTAATGGGACTGGCTCCGTTTCAAAAACGTCTAGACCCGCAGCCCAAATGCTTTTGTTGACTAGGGCATCATAAAGCGCCTGCTCATCAACTATTCCTCCTCGTGCCACATTAATAAGAGCTGAGGTTTCCTTCATCATTTCCAGTTCTTTTTTCCCAATTAAGCCTCTAGTTTCTGGAGTGAGAGGAGTCAATATTACAACAAAATCTGACTCCTTTAGTAGTGTCTCAAGCTCCACATATGTAAAGTTATACTGTTGCTCAGATTCTAATTTTCTTGTTCGATTATGGTATAAGACCTTCATATCAAACCCTTTTGCCCGGCGTGCGACTGCTTCACCGATTCTCCCCATGCCTATAATTCCTAAGGTTGACCCATAAACGTCCATGCCGGTTAGTTGCATCGGTGTCCAAGACTTCCATTTCCCTGCACGAATATCCTGCTCCGCTTCTGTAATACGACGAGCAGTTGCTAGTAATAAGGCAAATGTTAAATCAGCTGTAGTTTCCGTTAACACACCTGGTGTATTGGTTACAATAATCCCTTTTTCTTTTGCAGCCTCGATATCAATGTTATTATAGCCGACCGCAAGATTAGATATAATTCTTAGATTTGGTAGGCTTTCTATCAGTTCCCGGTCCACTTTATCCGAGAGAACGGTCCACAAAGCATTACAATCCTTTGCCTCTTTTTTGATATCCTCGTACTTCATTGGAATTTCATCGCTATGCCACATAATGACTTCAAATTTTTCTCTTAGTGGTTGTACAATCTCTTCTGGTAACTTTCTAGTAATAAATATTTTATACATCCAATTCCCCCTAATGATTTTCTGATAATTTAAGCATCGCTGATTTGAGAAAAGAATTCAACTGTATTTACAATAATATTTTTATACGCTATACTGTGGTCACATAAAAAAACAGATTGTGTAAATCTTACATAATTGGAAAACTACATACCGTTTCTGCACTAGGGGTGCCCACTTTGGCTGTGATGAGAGCTTTTTAAGCTCCGATCCCTTATTACTCGATCAGGATAATACCTGCGTGAGGAAGTGCGGTGACTTTCCTTTTTTTCATAAGGTTAGTGGCTGCATCTTCACGGATGTAGCTTTTTTTTATGAAAAATTTTAAGGAGGGTTTTGAATGGAATGTGGTTTAAGTCCGATTGTAGGGTTTCGTTTCTCCCTACATCCAATGAGCAATGAGTTTATCAGTATTATTAAGGGGGCGTTACAGGATACAGACACATCCAATGTGTGGATGCATACGGATGACGTATCGACTGTGATCAGGGGAAAACAAGCTCATGTATTTAATGTGGCAAAATCAATAGCTTTAAATGCAGCAAAAACTGGGGTACACGTGGCTCTATCAGGAACATTTTCAGCGGGCTGTCCAGGTGACACAGCAGCTGACGTTTATTTAGAAAGAGGGGATGAAGTTGCTAATATGGATGCAACTAAACAATATGTGTCCTCTCAATTCGCCTTATATCCAATGAACAATCCAAACTATATGGATGTTATCTACAAAGAGATTCAGCATGCGAAAGACGCTGGTGTATTCAATGAGTCCATGCATTATGCAAGCGGTATCCATGGAGATATCCATGATGTATTTGCCTTCTACGAAGCTACCTTTAGCAGAGCCAGATCAGAGGAGCACAAGCATTTAGTAATGACTTTATCGATGAGCATTAACAGTCCTTCTCATGGAGATAATCTTCATGCTTAAATCATGGAAGCTAAAAGAGATTATTTTAATGTCTATCTTTGCGGTAGTATTTGGGATTGTGTATTTACTATTCCTTCACGTAGGAAATATTTGGTCAGGGTTTATTGGCCCAATCGCATATGAATGGATTTTTGGAGTATGGTTTATCGTTTCTATCATCTGTATGTATATCATTCGCAAACCAGGAGCTGCTGTAATCTCTGAAACTATTGCAGCCGCAATAGAGGTGCTTTTAGGTAATGCTGTTGGACCACGACTTATCCTTTCGGGTGTCATTCAAGGATTGGGTGCAGAGGCAGTATTCGCAGCTACCAGCTATAAACGATTTGACCTTTGGGTATTAATGCTTGCTGGTGCAGGGTCTGCAGTTTTTAGCTTTGTGTATGGTTATTTTTTAGGTGGATTTACAGTTTATACTACTGGGTACGTCCTTTTTATGCTTGTCGTTCGTATTTTTAGCGGGACACTGATTGCTGGTGTAGGCGGCAAAGTCATAGCTGATGGCTTGCTTGCAACGGGTTCATTAAGAGGATATTCTATTTCACGCTCTAAAAAAGGTGACGCACGTGTCTAATGTGATCCGTCTCGAAAATGTTTCTTTTTCATTTCCTGATGAAGAGATTCCTATATTATCAAATTTTTCGATGTCTATTGAACAAGGAGAGCGTGTTGTGATTACCGGTCCAAGTGGCTGTGGGAAAAGTACATTGCTATATTTGTGTAACCGCCTCTACCCTGACAATTGCGATGGAATAGTTTCCGGGAAAATAGAGCTTTTTGGGAAGGACAGCGATTCTTATCGACCAGGCGAGGTCAATCATCGTATCGCTACCGTCTTTCAGGATCCGGATGCGCAGTTTTGTATGCCAACCGTTGAGGAGGAGCTTGCCTTTACTTTAGAGAATTTACTAGTGGCGCGAGAGGACATGGATTCAAGAATTTCAGAAGTATTGGAGGCAACCAGGTTAACCGCTTATCGACATTCCATCATTCAGTCACTTTCTGGAGGAATGAAACAAAGAGTAGCCACGGCTTGTGCGCTCATTATGAAGCCAGAGGTTTTATTGTTAGATGAGCCGATTACGCACTTAGATCCTTATACTGCAAAACAATATATTGAATGGTTGGATACACTGCAGCAAAGCTCTGGATTAACGATATTAGCAATTGAACACAAGCTAGACCTTTGGGAAGATTTCTTTCATCGTCGAATTAGATTAAAAGAAGACAGAAATTCGCTTATAGACGATGTTAAACGGGATAATAGGGTCCAACAGGAACTATCCCTACAAGTAGAAGGAGTTAGCACCCATAGTTTTCTTCAACCAAGCTCGTTTTCTTTACACAAAGGAGAGGTTGCAGTACTAGCGGGACCAAACGGCAGTGGAAAATCTACATTATTAAAGGCTCTTTCAGGTGTTCTGCCAGCTGAAGGCAACGTCCTGCCAAGCTTGTTAGGCTATGTACCACAGTCACCAGAATTTTTGTTTGTTACAGGAAGAGTAAAAGAGGAGGTCTCTTTTGGCGGAGGATCAAACACAGAAGAATTGCTGGAACGACTTGATTTATCTAGGATCTCAGAGGCCCATCCATTTTCTATCAGCCATGGACAAAAACGTCGCCTAGCTATAGCCGTTATGCTTTGCCAGAACCGGGAAGTGATTTTGATGGATGAACCAACTTCTGGTCAGGACTCTGCTAATCTGACAGAACTTTTAAAAGTCGTAGATGAGCGTTCTAGGGCAGGTACTACTTTTCTAATCGTTACCCACGATATGGAATTTGCGTATAAGGTAGCTGATTCCATCTTATTGATGAGGAACGGAGGAGTGACAGGGAAATATAGTGCGACCAGCTTCTGGGATAAGAAAGATTTAATGCTAGAACATCAATTACTTCCTCCTAAGCGAGGTCCTGTCTATGCGTGCTAGCCTTCATAGGATGAATCCGTCCGTTAAGTTTGTGATCGTAATGATTTGCATGCTTTCACTAGCATTCTTTTTCGATCCATGGACACCACTAGTTTTTTGGTTCAGCATTATGGTGATGCAAATATTCTTAAGCAATATATCCTGGAAAAACTGGTCCTTGCTGATGCTTCCTTTCGTAATCGCAGCTTTTGGTTACCTTTGGACCACTCTTCTATTTGCAGAGAGCGGGACTGGAACTGTTCTTTGGTCCATCCGTTCTGTCGATATAACGGAAAGCCAATTGAACCATGCCTTATCCTTAAGCTTTCGGGTGTTGGCCTTTTCTAGTCTAAGCCTATTATTTGCTCTAACAACCGACCCAATTATATTTATACGGAGTCTAATGCAGCAGTTGAAGCTGTCTCCTAAAATTGCTTATGGTATTATGGTTGGTTATCAATTTTTACCGCTTTTAAAGGACGAGTTTATACAAGTTCAACAAGTACAGAAACTGAGAGGACTAAGCGACGACTCCAATGTTTTTAAAAGACTGATTGGTTTACGTCGCGTATTGATTCCTATGCTTTCTGGGGCTGTTCGTAAGGCTGAAAGAGTGGCGTTCGCAATGGAAGCAAGAGGCTTTACGGGAGAACCTAGAAAAGTCTTTTATCATGAAGTGCCTATTGAAAAGAAGGATTTTATACTAGCGTTCTTGTTTATTTGTGTTTTACTAATTAGTTGTAGCACTAGTATGTGGCTACCATAAAGAAAAAGAGTGTCTCCAGACCTGGATGACACTCTTCTTTCATTTATGGCAACTCGCTTTCTACTAACTCTATATAGTCCTGGTCATCTATTAATTTAAATAGGAAGTGATCTATACTTTTTTGCAGAGAAAGGCTTTGTAACAACGATAAATCATCTAGCATGATTACCATCTCCATCCGCTCCCCTTGCTTTGTCTCAACATAAATAACTTGATTTAAAACAAAGGCTGTCGAACCTCCCTTGGCACCGATATGATCAAACTTTTCCTGATTACTTTCATAGGCGAGAGGCCACTCCAATATGTCTCTTAAAGTACTAGTGACATTTGATGAAAACTCATTGTTCGATATACGAGAAACAATTTCTCCGTAGGCCTCTGCAGAAGCTCCAGTCAACCGATCTGACCATATGCGTTGAATGTCCATAGAAATATCAGAAACATCCGTTACTGCGAATTGTTTAGATTTTAACAGTTGACTGACTTCTTTAGCTAATGAACGATATTCTTCCATGGACATATTATTCAATCTATTTATTAATGCCTTTTTGCTTAGATTTTCCTTTTCCTTAAGGTAACTGGATATAGCTAAAGCGCCTACAATCGGATAGATTTCTTCATGATTCTCAATATCCAACACTTCCAGCCTATTGTTAATTGCGTCTAGCCCGAGCAGTTCCATGAGATATTCCGTGTTAGCGTTCGAGCTGAACTTAATCATTCCTTTTGCCACTTCCTGTAGCGTTGGTTTTTCTGTTTCTAAGCTATCTAACCAGGCTTCATGGGCTTCCCCATCGGTGTTTGGAATATAATAAACATCTAAATCCTCTAAGCCTATTCTAGTTGTAGGATTAATCTTTCCCTCTTCTACTTGGAAGGCATATTCCATCGCAACCACAATTTTTACGACACTTGCGAGAGGACGATTCTCCTCCACATTGTAACTAACAAGGACATTACCATCCTTTGAAAAATACAGAGATGAAGTATCGGGATATTCTATAAGATGCTCTAAAACAGTATTAGACTCAGGACTTCCCAAAATATCGTTTAATAGCCAATATAGTACCCCCCCTATAACAACAAAAAGGGAAGCATATATGATTAACCTTTTTTTCGTATAGGTTTTTTTGTCCAAGAAAATTCCAAGGATAATAAGTAGGAGGAT
The DNA here is from genome assembly GCF_938022135.1 of uncultured Psychrobacillus sp. Classification (NCBI taxonomy): domain Bacteria; kingdom Bacillati; phylum Bacillota; class Bacilli; order Caryophanales; family Bacillaceae; genus Psychrobacillus; species uncultured Psychrobacillus sp. Next base: position 1,897 of record NZ_CALIED010000012.1, on the reverse strand, counting down.
TCCTATCCATATATTAAAACCAAAAAATAAATGTGCTAGGATAACCGTCAACAATACTACCATATTTATAATAATGGATGAAATTTCCCATTTACCTATGTTTTTTACATCCTTTAGAGGAAGTAGGGTGAAGAACGCATAGATTCCAATACCAATCCACATATAAATGCTCATCGTATCCTCCTAATACTTTCTTTTTAAAACGATTATGTTAATAGCGTGCCAAATCATTAATCCCGTCAATAGAAACCATATTGCTAGCTTGTATGATTCGTAGCCTATTTCACTTATATATGAGTCATATAGCTCAATCACGAACCATCCAAAGGGGGCAAACGGAAATATGATGCTGTAGGATTTGTGAGCGATTGCGTTGCCCCTTTCATCCTTTCCTTCACTACTCCATTCAAATTTGAAGCTTATATAGCAAGCAATAAAAAAGATAATTACATAAACAAGCCTTAATATAGCAAATACAACCTCCGTCACTTCTACTCCCCCTCTTTCTTATATTGAAATACATCCGTTAAATCCACTTCAAATAGCAATGCAATGTCAAAGGCTAGCTTTAACGATGGATTGTACTTGTTCTTCTCAAGCGAAATGATTGTTTGCCGACTTACTCCCAATAAATCCGCCACTTCTTTTTGGGAAAGACCCTTTTCTGCTCTTAACACTAAAATCCTATTGGTTATATGTCTCTTACCTTCCATGTTCTGTCACCTCACACAAATTGTAATATATTTTTTACTTAAAGTAAACTATTTTTTACATTTTGTTAGAATTATATTACATATTCCACTATTCAGAAAAGAAATGTATGATTAATGTAAAAATAGTGGAGGTCATAACATGTCGTCAGTAGCTCTATTAAGAGGGATCAACTTAGGAAAGCTCAACAAAGTAGATATGAAATCGCTAAAGCTTCTTTTTGAAGAGTTAGGCTTTCAAAATGTGCGTACGTATATTCAAACGGGAAATGTTATTTTTGATGGTGGAGGTTGTAGCGAGGAAAAACTGGAAGAAGCATTAAGGAATACCTATGGTTTCGAAATACCTGTTGTAGTGAGCCCCAAAGCAGAACTGGAGGAAATAAGTAAAAATCCAGTTTTCTTAAATGACCAAACCTTCGTCATGTTTCTGCGAAAAGAAATTACAAACGATGAGCTTTCTATTTTAAAGGGAATTGTAGAGGATGATTTTACTGTCCTACATAATCGAAACTTGATCATCCACCATACTAAAAATTATCATCAAACTAAATATACAAACAACTTTTTTGAAAAGAAGCTTCAAATGGTATCTACAGCTAGAAATAAAAATACGGTAAATAAAATATTGGAGCGAATGTAACCTTTTTAACATAAGAATTACTTATGCCTTTTCATGATTTATATAAATTTTTATTATCAAAAAATTCACATTATAATTAAGTTAATTCATAAGGGGGTATGGACCATGTCATTTACATTTAAAAGAATTGATCACATTCAATTAGCTGCTCCAAAGGGCTGTGAGGAAGAGGCACGCAGCTTCTTCACGGGAATATTAAGATTAAAAGAAATAGAAAAACCACCACTTCTAAAAAAGAAGGGTGGCGTATGGTTCGAGCTGGGAAGCTATCAAATTCATATCGGAGTTGAAGAGCCTTTCTCTCCAGCAAAGAAGGCACATCCGGCTTTTGAAGTTGAAGACCTTGAAGCGCTAAAAATGCATTTAACCGATCAACAGGTAAGCTTTAAAGTAGATACAGAACTACCAGGGGCTAATCGCATATATATTAACGATCCATTTGGTAATCGTATCGAGATATTAGAATGGATTTAAGAAAAGGATAAACAAAAGCTTTGTTAAAGTTATTGGTTGATTTTGACTAACAATTCTTTTTAATAGTGAC
>NZ_CALIED010000011.1:0-121506 GCF_938022135.1 uncultured Psychrobacillus sp. | reverse complement strand
CTGAGGAACTGCCTCCTCGCTTTTCTCCATTTGCCTGTCGGGGCAGACATAGGCGATTGCGCTTTTCTTGTTACGTCCCAAGGGTTAAAAGGAGGTAAGAGACTGCGTATAAAAAAGTTACAAGATATGTAATGGTATACATCATTACTTCAAACCTGTTAAGCTTTCTGTCCCTCTTCGTCTTTTTAAGCAGACGAATATATGCATATCCACATAGCCACAGCAATAGGATCGTTACCTCGTTTACACTTTCTATTAAGTTAACCAACAGATTTTCTCCTTACCAATCATATTTAATTCATGTTTATAATTACCGTTTTTGTAGAAAACCAAGAACAATAGCTTTTTAATACTGAAGTAGAATTGGCTTACAATCTTACCGGAATTTTTCCATGGGGGGTAAACGATAAAACATTAATACAAATCTAAAGAAACTCACTAACCGAAACAATTTCAAATAGTCCACTTTCTTTTAAAAATTGAGCTACCAAATGGACATGAGCTGCTCCTATTATCAAAAGTACCCGATCATTCGAAGAGGAGATTTCAGCGAGGTTTGCAAACAAAATAAGATTCCGTTGGTACCACCATCTCATCCAATCAATCCCCACATAGTCGCTCCCCCGACCTATACGAGCAATATGCATATACATTTCATGTTGCTTTTTTATGTATTTCTCTTCGTTTAGGCTTCTAATTAGCTCATCTATCCTTTTTTCACCTAGTGGGAGTATGAGCTTAGAACGATAAGTATCTATTAATTGAAAAACCTCTGTTTGTTCTTTTTCTACCCAATTCAGAACTTCTCCGATTGATCGATTTCCAACGTTCTCTATCCAATCTATCGCATATACCTCTTCGTGTTTTAACTCCGCTGCCGCTCGAAAACCAAACTGATGTATTTCATCTATTGCTAGCTCTAGTTCATTATTTAAATATTGATGATACTCTTCGTTTAATAAGTGATTTTTTTCTTTTTCAACTTCTAATGCAATTTTGTTAGGATGGAATTCTTTTATAGCATCTACAACTTTTCTTATCTCCTCTTGCCTTTTAGTAGATCGTAAGTTATCCGTGTCTACACTGTATAAATCAGAAGTATTTCCCATATGAAATGTCCCTAATACCATGATTTTGGTCATTTTTAATTATCATCCTCTCCCAATAGGTTAAAATTAATTTCATTAACACCTCGCAGAGTTAACATAATTTTCTATTATTTTCCCATATAAAGGAATAAAGGTAAATAGATATATTATAGGTTGAGGCCTTTCTAAGAAGACGAAAAATAAAAAACAGAGCAAATTCTATGCGAATTGCTCTGCTATTCTAGATGATTTTATCTTCATTTTGAACGATTTAACATGATACTTAGAGCTTAATATTATTCGGTTCGTGTCATGTTTTTGGCGTAAAAAATTTCATCCATTTCTGTTTTAAGCTTTTTGGTGATAGAGATTTTCTCTTCATTGGATAGCTCGTCTTCCTTGTAACCAAAGAGGTAGTTATTCAAATCAAATTGTTTCAGCTTACATTTGGTATGAAAAATATTTTCCTGATAAACATTCACATCAATCATATGGTAATATTCCTGCAAGGCATTCGGAATATAATTTTGAATGGAATTAATATCGTGGTCAATGAATAATTTATGACCCTTCACGTCTCTCGTGAATCCCCTCACTCGGTAATCCATGACCATTACATCGGTTTCGAAGGAATGTATTAGATAGTTTAGAGCTTTTAAGGGCGATATTTCTCCGCAAGTCGAAATGTCTATGTCTGCTCGAAACGTACTAATCCCTTCATCTGGATGATATTCAGGATACGTATGAACGGTAATATGACTTTTGTCTAGATGACCAAGAACGACCTCTGGTATAGGCCCAGGGGATTGCTTAAATGATTCTATCGGTGTTTGATCCACGGGTCCTTCTGACACTAAAATGGTCACACTTGCACCCTGGGGCTCGTAGTCCTGTTGCGCTATGTTTAAAATATTCGCTTCTATAATTTCGGACACTTTTGTTAATATATTGGTTAGACGCTCAGCGTTATATTGCTCATCAATGTATTCAATATATTTTTCCCTTTCTTCCTTCGTCCTTGTATAACAAATATCATACATATTAAAGCTTAGTGTTTTCGTCAGATTATTAAAACCATGTAACTCGATTCTTTGTTTTGGTGTCAAACTCATAGACATAACCCCACTTCCAATAATTGAAAATCATACTTTTATAGATATGTGTATCAACAAAATACAATGTCTCTTCAATTTTGTCTTCCCTAATATTTGAATAAATAAAACTAAAATCAATAAAAAACTCCTGAATATTAAAACAGGAGTTTATATGTGTCAATTTCAAAATTCCTGTTTTTATAGAAAAACACGAACAATTAAAAGAGAACAATAAAATTTATATGATTTTTAATAATAAAGTAGAATTGACTTTCGCTCATATCGCGGACGCTTTCCGTGGCGTGAGTGATAAACCATCACCCATCGCTTTCGCACGTGGTTGTAACGTTTTTATCTGTCTCACTCATCCCTGCTTACGTCGCCGCCCTCCGCTGCAATCAATATATATAATGTTCACTTTTATCTTTAAAATGCCTTTTATGAAATTGACTCATATATAATTTTTCTTTTTACTCCCAGTTATAAGGAGTAGCCTGATAAACATAGTAATTCAACCAATTAGAAAATAATAAATGTGTATGTGCCCTCCATGTATTTAATGGCTTATTAGAGGGATTATTATTTGGAAAATAGTATTTTGGCATCTCAATATCTATTCCTTTAGTTATGTCTCTATGATATTCTTCTGCTAATGTGTGCGCATCATACTCTAAATGACCAGTGACCATCACCATTTTATTGTCGTTCGATTTTACAAGAAACACACCTGCTTCCTCCGAAGTGGATAAAATAGTTAGTCGCTCATGCTTTTCTATTTCTTCTTCAGATACAGAAGTGTAACGAGATACGGGAGCATTAAACTCTTCATTAAATCCTCTTATTAAATTCTCCACTTGGTCAGTTAATATATGCCGATACACTCCCGAGCATTTACGAGAAAGTGTGAATTTATCTATACCAAAATGATAATACAGTGCAGCCTGCGCGCCCCAACAAATATGTAAGGTGGAGGTAACATTTGATTTAGACCATTCCATTATTTCCTTCATTTCATTCCAGTAATCGACCTCCTCAAATGGCAACTGTTCTACTGGAGCACCAGTGATAATCATCCCATCAAACTTTTTTTCTCTTATTTGATCAAATGTAGTGTAGAAAGTATCCAAATGGGTTTTGCTGGCATTCTTGGATTCATGCGTCGCTGTATTCATAAAGGTTATATTCACTTGTATTGGGGTATTCCCCAGAAGCCTTAATAGCTGAAGCTCCGTTTTTTCCTTCTCAGGCATTAGATTAAAAATAATAATGTTAAGTGGACGGATGTCCTGCTTGTAAGCACGCTCTTGATCCATGAGAAAAATTTTCTCTTCTTTTAACAGCTTAGCTGCAGGTAATTGTTTCGGAATATTGATAGGCAATGACTTTCCCCTCCCAATGAAATGTGCAAGAGCACCTGTGATTTCGCCTCAAACTAAGTAGGAAATCGAACAGGAGCAAGGCAATTATTAAAATAAATACCTCTCTTTCCATGTAAGAAAAGAGAGGCAGGAATTTGCTAACTAGCTCTTATCTTCCAAGATCGTCTTGTTAGGAATTAGCACCTTTCTGTACAACAGAGGTTGCCGAAGTATCACAGGGCCTAATCCCTCCACTTCTCTTGATAAGAATATTAAATTATTTAAATTATTCGTTAATAAGTTATATTAGCACGCTCTATTACTTATATCAACCCATTTTGAAAAGTATTCGGGTCATTCTGCTAAATCTAGCCATTTCTCCAATAATTGCTCCAATTGCTCCTCTACCCGAAGTTTTTCCAAGCTTAATGCCTCATAATTTTCCCAATCATTCTCTATGCTAATTTGTTTAGTTAGCTCACCTATAACATTTTCGAGCTCACTTATTCGCTTTTCCAAAGGAATTTCCTTTTGTTGTTTGGCAGGTGTTGCTTCTTTTAATGGCTGATTGATTATTTCTTTCCTAGTATTTTCTTTCGAGCAAAACTCATTCCATTTTTCCCTTGCCCATTCGTAAGGGCCTTCAAATGTGGTAAGCTCGCCATGCTCTAGCCAAGCAGTCCTTGGAAATAGTTTATTTAGAAAATATCTATCGTGAGATACAGCAATAATAGTCCCTGTAAAATCATCTAGCGCTTCCTCTAATACTTCTCGTGAATCAATATCAAGATGATTCGTTGGCTCATCTAATATGAGACAATTTATGTCTTGATGCATTAGCTGAGCAAGACGGAGTCGCATTCTTTCTCCTCCGCTTAAATCAGCAATTCTTTTAAAAACATCCGCCCCATAGAACATAAACTTCGCTAAAATGTGTCGAGCCTCTCCTTCTGCCACATTTACTTCTGCTCTAAAAATATCTATTAAGCGAGCTTTTGGATCTGTTATTTCGAAATGTTGAGAAAGATATCCATGGCGCACATTACTACCAAATCGAGCTTCACCCGAATCTATTAACTCTACTCCTCTAAGAATATTCAAAATGGTAGTTTTACCCGTTCCATTCCTACCAACGATTGCAAGACGGTCCTTCCAATATACATGAAGCTCTGCACTGTTTAATAACATTTTTTCACCAAAGCTTTTGAAAGCCTCTTCCATTATGACAACTTCTTTTCCGCTTCGGGGTGCCGCGTCAAAAGATAGACTCATTTTCTTAGGATCTATCAGAGGTTTACGAACCTTTTCCATCCGCTCTAATGCCCGTTCCATATTCCTCGCCTGACGGTGTAAACTCGCATTTGGAGGAACTGCTTGGTTAGCCCAAATCCTTAACCTCTTTATTGCTTCTCTCATTTTCTTTATCTTTTTTTGTTGCTCCTCATACTGTTGAAATTCACGAGTAAGCTTTTCTTCCTTTTCGATTAAAAAAGAAGAATAATTACCATGATATTTCGTAAGCATACCATCCTCAAGATCTGCAACTTTTGTAACTACCTTATCTAAAAAATATCGGTCATGTGAAATAATAACAACTGTACCTGTATAACTAACTAAATACTCCTCTAACCACTCTATTGCAAACAAATCCAAATGATTAGTCGGCTCATCCAACAGTAAAAGGTCTGGCTTGGTTAATAGTAGCTGTCCAAGCATTATTTTCGTTTGCTCTCCACCACTTAAACTTGAAAATGGCTGTTCTACAAAACCACCTAGTTGTAGCCCTTCAACTACTTTATCAATTTCGGAATCAATCGTATATCCGCCCTGTAACGTGAATTTTTCTTGTATGTCTCCATACTGCTTTAGAAGTTTTTCCATTACCTCAGCATTTACCTCTGCTAGTTCTTTTTCAAGTATACTCATCTTTTTCTGTAGTAGCATAGTATCCTCGAAAGCATCGTATAACAGGTCTTTTCCTTTAACGCTTTCTGAAAAAGTAGGAATTTGGGCTAAATAACCTATTTTCGCTCCCTTTTTAAAAGTGATAATTCCATGATCAGGTTTTTCAATACCCGCTATTAGCTTAAATAGCGTTGTTTTCCCACTCCCATTTCGTCCAACTATTCCTAATTTGTCCCCCATTTTAATATCTAAAGACAGATCCTCAAATATAAGATTACCACCAAGCATTTTACTTATTTCCTGTATTTTGCATATCATTATGTTTCGCTTCCTCTCCAAATTATTGCTGGAAGCATTTTTCTGCATACAAAAAGACTGCTCGAATAAGCGAGCAGTCTTCTAATGTGGTTCAGAAAGAATGGCTTATCAGCTGTGAATTTCATGTAATTGTCTAAAAAAGGACAGACTGGTCCCGTTAGTAGCAAATCCATGAGTAATCGCACATGATGTGGATAAAAATTCCAATATAAATCCATGTGCATTCACAGTGTTTTTCATTCTTCCTTCACCTCCGTCCATTAATGTAAGATTATTTTAACATATTCCATTATTTCGTACAATGTGAATTTTTATTTATTCGTAACCTTCTAATCCCTCTAAGCCAGGATCATTTAACTCATTCGTATTTGGCATTCCTGCATCGTTTTCTTTATTTACTTCTGCATTTCCTGATTCAGGCCCATAATTTTGCCTATTATTATCAATGATTTCAGGCGGTGGAAGTTCATTGGATGTGCGGTCTTCACCGCAGGCACTCAAGGGCAACAAAGTAAAAATCAATATAGCTATAATTTTTTTCATGTCATACTCCTTTTGATACTGCAACTAAAAATGACAAGCTGCAATTCCTTTTCACATAGAATGGACCAATCCAATCATTTTATCCACAAAAAAACCAGCATTAAAAATGCTGGTCTTTTTGCTAATTATTCTTCAATGTCGAAATGTATCTCATCTTCATCGTTATATTCAGAGCCATTTTCAAACAATACAGTCGTTCTCAATATAAGCGTTGTCATTTCCTCTGCACCATCTGGAAGCCATCTTTCATCTGGCATGATTTCAAAAGGAATCATTTGCATATCCTTTGAAGCTACTGTGCCTACCAGTTCTATAGAATGCTTGGAAACAACTTTGGGAGCTTCTCCATTAATCAATTTAAAGACTTCTAACTTAATATTCTCGATTTGCTCATAGTCATGAACTCCATCAATATAAATCGTACCTGAAAGATTGATCCCATGTTCAATATAAGGATGATCCACCACAGTATCAATCTTTATGGATTTCACTTCAATACTGGAGTTGAATTTTTTGGCCATTATTCTCATTCCACCTTGTTATTTGTGTACTCATAGTGTTTTTCAACAATTGGTTCAAATTTATTGTACCTCTTTTTAAACATTGTGTAAAAATGGGAAACGATAACTTTTAAAATAGCATAGCCAGGTATACCCAAAATTACTCCAGGAACTCCGAACATTGCACCAGAAGTAATCAATACAAAAATTATTGTAATCGGATGCACATGCAATGATTTGCCCATAATTTGTGGCGATATAAACTTCCCTTCAATTAACTGAACAATTGTCCAGACTACTGCAAGTTTGATAAGCATGAAAGGAGAGGTAACTAAGGCAATAATTGCAGCCGGAGTTATCGCTATAACTGGACCTAAGTATGGAACAACGCTCGTAACCATTGCTATAACACCCAACAATAATGCATAATCCATCCCAATGATGGTGAAACCAATAAAGATCATAATACCTATACACATAGAGACAAGAATTTGACCCTGAATATACGAGCTGATCTGCTTATCGATGCTAGTAAAAACCGACTTTATGTCATCTCTCATGCGGGGTGGAAAAATTTTTAGTACATAAGCAGGAAGCTTTTCCCCATCCTTTAAAAGATAGAATAAGATAAAAGGAACAGTAACGATTGCCAGTATAAAGCTAGTTAATATACCGATAACAGAGGAAATTCCTGTTGCAATTCCTGTAAAGGTTTCCTGGAAAAATGCACCTAGCTCCTTCGGTAAATCATACAGAAGATTAGCAACATCGGTTTCTATTTGCAAATAGTAGGTGCTTATAAGAGAGTTCGTTCTCAAGAATGAGTCTAAGCGGGTTAAGACTTCTATAAAATAACCTGGAAGCTCTTCTGCCAATTTAAAAAATTGAGCTTTTAAAAATGGAAACACTAAGAAAACTAATAAGGTAATAATACCAACCAAAGCTAAGAAGATGAGTAGTATACCAATCACTCGTTTAACTTTAATTTTTTCTAGCATACGCAATATTGGTCTAAGTAAATAATAGATGATGACTGCTAATATGATTGGTAGGATGACATTCCCTAGAAAAACGGTTAATGGGACAAATATGAAGGAAATTTCATCATAAATCATGATAATTAAGCCAATCATTAAAAGCAGTATAAGCGTAAATATAGTATTACGACCACCTAAAAATTTTATGTATCTAGTTGAGAAAAAAGAAGGTTTTTCAGGTTCCAATTTTACATAACATCCTTTCCTAACTTAATTTTACGAATGAATAAATTTTATCGCAAATTTAAAAGTCCTATTCCCCTAAAAAATCTTCTATGGCCTTTCTATTCTGATCCTCGTCAATCACTAAAACATCTCCTGCGTGACTATAGTTCTTATCGTAATAGCTTCCTGGTACAGGGACAGTCATTTTATCCATTTCTAGTTTTCCACTAACTATAGCATCCATGACTCGAATAACTTTATCCTTACGTGAATAGTCTGTTTGAATATATCCTTCAGCTGCACCTATAAATTTGGGTACATTAGAAACATTTTGTATGGAGATTACCTCGTCCTTTAATGCTTCCATTACTTTTTGTTGACGGGCAACCCTTCCAAAATCACCTTCTCCGTCGGCTCGGAATCGTGCATAACCAAGTATTTCCTGTCCATTGAGCTGTTGTTTACCTTTTGTAAGTGAAACTCCAATTTTTTCAGACATATCCTTTTCTACATCCATTGTAATTCCTTCAGGAGCGAGAATATCTACCAATGATTCAAAGCTTCTAAAATCTATTAATGCATAATGATGGATAGGTATATCAAACATATTCTGAAGAGTTGCCTGCAATAATGGCACTCCGTCTAAATAATAGGCTGTATTAAGCTTATAAGACTTGTAGTTAGGTATATCCGCATAAATATCTCGCATAAATGAAATGACTTTAACGTCATTTTTTTCTTTATCCCAAGAAATGACCATCATTGTATCTGTTCGGGATCTCTCTTTCCCTCCCGCTCCGGAATCTGCTCCAAGGACTAGAATATTTTCTCGTTCACCTTTTGACCAAGCATCCCCTTCAAAGTCAATATCCTGTTTTACTTTTGTTTCATTAGCTAAATTATAGCCTTCCCGATATTGTAAAAATGAGTAAATACCAATTGTTAACCCAGCTAGTAACAGAACAGTAAGGAATACTCTTCCTTTCCGTAGTTTTTTTTTCGGTTTATATCGTCTTTCTGTATTTCTTTCTTCAGTCATATTAAATCTCCCCTTGAGCTCTTCATAGATGCTGTTTTGATGGTGCACGTATTTAGTTTCCCATATTTATATCATACTCTTATAATAACGTATTTACAGTGCGTTGGTTTCAGAATTTTGTACAACTTGAAAAGTAATGGTAAAATCATTTTACTATAATAGGAGGGATATAAAAATGATAGAAAGAGCTACGTTCGCAGGAGGCTGTTTTTGGTGCATGGTAAAACCGTTTGATACTTGGGAAGGCATACATAAGGTAACATCAGGATATATGGGTGGTCATATCGAAAATCCCACATATGAACAAGTGAAAAAAGGGGACTCAGGTCATTTAGAGGTGGTAGAAATCCAGTATGACTCCTCTATCTTCGATTATGAGAAACTACTAGAAATATATTGGCAACAAATAGATCCAACGGATGCTGGTGGTCAATTCCAGGATCGAGGCGAAAGCTATACGACAGCAATATTCGTATATAATGAAGAACAACGTATGCTCGCAGAAAAGTCTAAAGAGCAGCTAGCGGCTAGCGGTAAATTTTCCAAACCGATTGTTACGGTAATTCGAGATGCTGAAACGTTTTACGAAGCAGAGGACTATCACCAAGACTTCTATAAAAAAAGTCCTGATCATTATAAAGAAGATCTTGCTCAATCAAGACGCGTGGAGTTTATCGAAGAACACTGGGAGAAATAATTAAAACTTAACGTCAGATTTTCAAGGTAAGATGCTGCAACTATGAGTGTATGGACTGCTGTCGTTCATACACTCGTAGGCATGTTCATTTAGCTTTCCAATGATTGATCCCTAACTATTTTTTTTCATGATTATTTAAAACCTTTTCCAACTACGGTTTCTTTATCCAAATCTACAAACACAGTCAAATCCGCGTTTTTATCAGAATCCGTATGATTAAATGTAACTGAATATACTTTGTCTCTGTCATAATCATCAAAAAGATATTTTTTATTTTCTTCTGTTACGTTAATCTCTTCAACCACAGAATCCATGGGAGAAGTTGGTATTAAATCTTGTTCAGATTCCGAAAGACTATTGAATGCTACCATCTCAATTTCAAGTGAAGAACATCCGAATAAAGTGATCATTAATAAAGATAATAGATGTAGCTTTAAAATTTTCTTTATAATCGTTTCCTCCCTATCATTTACCGTATACCTATCATAACATTAACATGCCCTTACTAGGGTTAGTGTCAGCCTTGACGTAGCAGTCTTATACTGATGACCAGGTAAACGATTTTTCTAAAAGTATTACTATATCCACCACGCCATACTTCTATCTTAAAACCATCAATATCTACCATATTGATTTCTCCATTAAATACACTCTGGATGGTTTCAACATTTTTAGGAATTTCCTTTAAAATATCCCACCAATAGGGTTAATATAAGCCCAACAAATCAACGTTTGATAGCTTTTGTTTGAACACCGTGCTATAATAAGAGCATTGTGAATTTTAGGAGGTATAGCATGATTGCAGTAAGTAATGTAAGTCTTCGATTTGGTGATCGTAAATTATTCGAAGATGTAAATATAAAGTTTACACCTGGTAACTGTTATGGGTTAATCGGTGCAAACGGAGCTGGTAAATCTACATTTATCAAAATCTTGTCGGGGGAAATTGAGCCACAAGAAGGTAATGTGATTATGAACCCAGATGAGCGCTTAGCGATTTTGAAGCAAAATCACTTTGAGTATGAAGAATACAATGTGCTTGAAACAGTGATCATGGGTCATAAACGTTTATATGAAGTAATGAACGAAAAAAATGCAATTTACATGAAGGAAGACTTTTCTGACGAAGATGGTATGCGTGCCGCTGAGTTAGAAGGAGAATTTGCAGACCTTAACGGTTGGGAAGCTGAATCAGAGGCAGCCATCCTTTTACAAGGACTAGGTATTCCTGATAGCATGCACCAAAAGAAACTGTCTGAATTAACTGGGTCAGAAAAAGTAAAAGTACTTTTAGCTCAAGCTTTATTTGGCAAACCAGATGTACTTTTACTAGATGAGCCTACCAACCATTTAGATATCAAAGCAATTCAATGGCTAGAAGATTTCCTTATCAACTTTGAAAATACTGTAATCGTAGTTTCGCATGACCGTCACTTTTTAAACAAAGTATGTACACACATTGCAGACCTAGATTTCAGCAAAATCCAAGTTTATGTAGGAAACTATGACTTCTGGTATGAATCAAGCCAGCTTGCTACTAAAATGGCTCAGGATCAAAATAGTAAAAAAGAAGAAAAAATTAAAGAACTACAAGCCTTCATTGCTCGCTTTAGTGCGAATGCATCTAAATCAAAGCAAGCAACATCTCGTAAAAAAATGTTAGATAAGATTGAACTAGATGATATTAGACCTTCTTCTCGTAAATATCCATATGTGAACTTCTCTATGAAGCGTGAAATTGGTAATGACGTATTACAGGTTCAAGATTTAGGTTACTCGCTAGAGAACGAAAAACTATTCTCAGGTATGAACTTCACTATGAACAAAGACGATAAAATTATCTTGTTAGGTGATGAGCTTGCTAAATCTGCTTTACTTCGTATGCTTGCAGAAGAGGAAGAGCCACAAGAAGGCTCTATTCGTTGGGGTGTAACTACATCTCGTGCGTACTTCCCATTAGACAATGCAAAATACTTTAACGGTACAGAAACTTCACTAGTTGATTGGTTACGCCAATATTCACCTGATGATGAAAGTGAAACATTCCTTCGTGGTTTCCTAGGACGTATGCTTTTCTCTGGGGAAGAAGTGAAGAAGAAACCTTCTGTCCTTTCTGGTGGAGAAAAAGTTCGTTGTATGCTTTCTAAAATGATGCTTTCCGAAAGTAATGTTTTATTGCTAGATGAGCCTACTAACCATTTAGACTTGGAATCCATCCAAGCATTGAATAATGGATTAATTGCGTTCAAAGGCGCTATGATATTCACTTCTCATGACCATCAGTTCATCCAAACGATTGCAAATCGTGTAATCGAAATCCGCAAGGACGGCTCTATTCTAGATAAACAGCTGACATACGATGAATTCTTAGAATGGAAAGAATCTCAAAAATTATAATACGTAAAAAGGGTATTCGTAAATATTTACGATACCCTTTTTTTTATATCCCATGGTACTTTTTTCGTATAAAAAAGGGTGTTAGACGTATAGTCTTACACCTTCTTAGATGTTTTTATAAAACGTCCTAGCAATGAACGTGCTGGTAATTTCCCAAGCAAGCTATCACTTGTTTCCGATACCTTTTTCATTGTATCTAACAGCTTATGTTCTCCAGCCCAATGCTCTTCTACGATCTCAGGGGAAAACTTATTTAAAAGCATATTGACAATAAATGCTGCAACAATAATATCATCCATGTATCCACCTGGTCCTATTAAGCCCTCGGGTAACATATCAATTGGAGTAATAAAGTATAGGATACCGCTACCAATAAGTGTTTTACTTTTTGCGTCAATGCGATCATCTAGCATAGATTTTATAAGTAAATGGAAAAAATCTGGAGCAAAAAGAAGGTATGGAGTAAACTTACCTAACTTGTTTGATTTGGAATCTACATATTTCGTTATTTTAGCACGTAGTTTTGTGTAAAAGTCTTGTTGCTCCTCATAGGAAGGTAATTCCTTTTTTAACTCTAAACTCATACAAAGCTCCCCTTTCTTGTTCTCACTATACCAAAAATTTTGGAAAAAGAAACTTAAATAGCACTCATTCGAGTATATTAATGAGCACTTCAAAGAGTTAGTTTTATAATTAGCCCTTTACTATAAAAAAATCATAGTAGTAAACTGGTGAAATCTATTTATATCTTACTTAAATATGGCCATTATTGTAAATACATTTTATCTAGTTTCAAGTATTCATTTAAAGCCTGCTGTAATGTGCCATAAGTTCTTGTATCTTTATCAAATAGCATGCCTAATCGAATCATTTGTCGAACAACCTCAGGTCTTAAACCAGTAATTACTGTTTGGCATCCCATCATTGATGTACCATAAATTGTCTTTAACAGATGTTCTATTACTTCTGTCTCCATTTCTGCTATACCTGATAAATCTATTATTAAAGTTTGGATTCTGAGTTTACTAATTTCAGTTAATACTTTTTCTTCTAGAATTGAAGTTCTATATGTATCTACTGATCCAATTAAAGGTAAAATACAAATGGAAGGTGTGATCGGTATTATTGGTACCGATAAAGTTTCAACTACTTTTTTCTGAGAGGATATCAAAGCATCTTTATAAGTTGAATAATTAATAAAAAATTCATTTAAGAAGTTGTCAATTCTATTATTTAGCTGCTTTTCAATTTTAAAGAAGTCCTCTAGGTCCATCATTTGATCGGAATCATTCAATTCCTTTATAAACCTCCACATGGTTCGACGGATAGCTTGCACCCATTCTAATTTAAAAGAAAGCGTTAAAGAATGAGTTGCCCACGCAATTCCTTCTTGTTTAGCAAATAGATCTAACTCCTCATCATTACCCTCGATAATGTTTTTAATAAGATGATGTGCATTGTTGATAAGGTCAATATCACCAACTCTTAAAATATCATTTATCTTATCTTTAACATTTACTGCCTCTGATAAAAGATTATCTTCGACTTTCCCCTTGTTACCTTCGAAATATTCTTTAATTCCTCCGTCTAATAATAGCTTTTCCAAGTGACATCCCCCTATAATTTAAATAAAATTAAACACTCGATTCTTATACCCAAATTCTTTGAATATTAAACACTATGTAGATAGTGTTTTCTTTAGAGTTTAATATATTTTTAGGAAAAAAAATAGCCCATCATAATGATGGGCTTCCTACTTATAGTTTTGTTACATTTGCAGCTTGTGGCCCGCGATTTCCTTCTACAACTTCAAATTCTACACTTTGGCCTTCTTCAAGTGATTTGAAGCCATCACCTTGAATAGCAGAGAAGTGTACGAATACATCATTTTCTCCTTCAATTTCGATGAATCCAAATCCTTTTTCTGCATTAAACCATTTTACAGTACCTTGTTTCATGTTATTACCTCCAAAAATAAAATTAACAATATGTAAACTAAAAATTCACATATTCCATGAAGTACCGACATCACATCATCGATCACTACATGGGATATGTGAATTGCTCAACCGGTTTATACTTTATTGTTACTATAAATTATAGCAGTTGGATAAATTTAGTCAACAAATAATTACATTATTCTAAATCGTTTACTTGATATTAAATATTATTCCATGGAAAATTTGTAAGTCATCTTCACACGACTCACAATAACATTGTTCCTTTACTGACCAAAATGCCCAGTACTTATTGTTTCTCATCTCTTCTTTTGGGAACTTCCTTCTTAATTCGGTTAGTTTTTTTTCTAAAAATGAGCGAGCTTGGTCCTCTTGATCAAATTCCGCTTTTTCCATTATAAACTCTTCCCAGCCCTCAAAAGCCCACCACGGCTCATAGTCTGCTTTCATATAAATAACCTCATACATATTGTAATCGCCTCTAATACTTTTTATTAATACATATTTTACTGCTCACAAAGAAAATGTCTACTCTTTTGACTTTTGAAACTGAATAAATTGAAAAAATTTGCTATTTACGTTAAGTTATAAATAACATCAAAGTAAATAAAAGAGAAATTAAACGGTAATATGCTCCCATTAATTTCGACATATATGAAACCTTCTTTTCTCTCGTTCGTATAATGTAGTGTATATATAAGGAGGTCTTGACTATGACACAAGTAATACAAACCGTCATTCGTCATATTATTAATGTTCCTGTCATGATTACATCATGGCTAATTTTCTTCTTCCCAGTTGAATTAGGTTTTTTTGTAAGCTCAGCGTTAGCAGTAGTTACCTACCTAACTTCTAATTTTGCTATCAAAAAAATTCAACAGAGATCTATTATGAAGAAATATGATTTAACTTCATCAGAGTATTTTCATATTCGAAAGCAGATTAAGGAAGCAACAGCAAAAGTTCGTACACTTAATAACCATTATTTAAAAGTACGATCAGTGAGCTCTTTTAAACAGCTTTTCGAATTAAATAGATTAGCAAAACGAATTATTGCTTTAGTTAAAGCAAACCCAAAGAAATTTTACCAAGCTGAAAACTTCTTCTACGCTCATTTAGATTCGGCAGTAGAGCTAACATCTAAGTATACATTCTTAGTTTCTCAGCCATCAAAGAACAAAGAAATGAAAATTGCTTTGCAGGATACTCGTGAAACACTAGAATCCATTAACTCTGTCATGGAAGATGACTTAAAAAATGTTCTTGCTAGTGACATGGAGCACTTAAGAATGGAACTTGATTTTGCTAAACTATCCGTATCTAAAAACGAAAAACCCTTATATCTAAAAGGAGAGACAACAAATGAGCGAAAATATCTCGAATAAAACAGACGATCTTTTAATGGACGAACTACTTAATAATCCATTTTCTCTAAATGAAACAAAGCCTCAAACTTTAACTAAACAAGCAAATGAGGCGCTACCAACTAAATTAATTGATCGCTTATCGGAAGAAGAGAAACAAAAAGCTAAGCAGCTAGCAGATCAAATACCTGCTGGTAATTATGAAGCGATTTTAACATATGGAGCCAATGCTCAAACAGAGCTTACCCGCTTTTCACATCAAATGCTGGACCATGTGCAAAAGAAAGATATCGGACCAGTTGGAGATATATTAGGCGATTTAATGAAAAAACTTTCAGAGCTAAATCCTGAAGAGCTTTCCAACGAAAAGAAGAGTGGCATTAAAAAGCTTTTTAATCGTGTAAACAGATCTGTTCAAGAAATGATGACAAAATATCAAAAGCTTAGTACGCAAATCGATCGTATCGGTATTCAATTAGAGCATTCAAAACGTGGTCTAGTAGAGGATGTTCAAATGTTAGATAAGCTATATGATCAAAACAAAACATATTTTCAAGCATTAAACGTTTATATTGCAGCTGCTGAACTAAAAAAAGATGAAATACTCAACGTTACGATCCCAGAACTAAAAAGAAAAGCAGAAATGTCAAACGACCAAATGGCTTACCAGGAAGTTAATGATATGGCCCAATTTGTAGATCGACTTGAAAAACGAGTTTATGACCTACAGCTTTCACGTCAGATTACCATTCAAAGTGCGCCACAAATACGTATGATCCAACAAACGAACCAAACGTTAGCTGAAAAAATACAATCTTCTATCATGACATCCATTCCATTATGGAAAAACCAGATTGCGATTGCCTTAACGTTAAATCGTCAGCAAAAAGCAGTAGCAGCTCAAAGACAAGTTACAAAAACAACTAACGACTTACTATTGAAAAACTCGGAAATGCTCAAAGTGAATAGTATTGAAACAGCTAAAGAAAATGAGCGAGGTATCGTAGAAATCGATACATTGAAGAAAACACAGGAAAATCTTCTGCAAACAATCGAGGAAACGATGCGTATTCAAGCAGATGGCAGAGTTAAGCGAAAAGCTGCTGAAATTGAAATTGGTCGAATGGAAGAAGAATTAAAACAACGTCTCCTTCTTATTGCAGACCAATCTAAAAACAGATCCGTACAACCATAAATTGCATATCAATAAAATAAAGACTGGAGTCCAACTCAGAATCTTGAGTTTGACTCCAGTCTTTTTATTTGGCTATGTTAAAGGATAATGTTTATATTTTTAAAATGATTTGGTGTTCCCTACTTCTATAAACAAAGGAACTTTTAAATGGCTATTAAGAACATAAATAGATTGTGAAATTGACAGTTTTTTAGCTTTGTTTATGCGAGTAAATTTTTTTAATGCTTTATAGATGCTAAAGCTGTTCCAGTTATTGATCGGAACGCCATACGGCGACTCCTACTGGATGAGTGAGAGTGAGACAGATAAGACATCACAACCACGCGCGTAAGCGATGGGTGATGGCTTATCGTTCAACCCGAGGAAAGCGTCCGGCTGGTGCGAAAAATCAATACTACTCTCTGATCTAAGATTTGTTTGCATTATAAATCAACCATAACCTTTAACATAGCCTCTTTATAAAACAATACTGAGATTGACTATTCTTCTTAGCTTTTTACGACATGCTGAAGCATTTTACGCAGTAAGCGCAACGTTTCATCTGAGAACCTCTCCATAGAGGAAGCTGTCGCTGTTTTCTTACCGAAGATAAGCTGGAACAGGTTAATTTGTTCGTCTGTTGGGTCCTCTTCATTAAGAAATAAATGAAGTATAGAAATCTGCTTTCGCTCGACTTCCAATACTGCCTCAGCAGTATCCATAATACCATTTTGTGCATAGCCAAAAGCTGAGGGCTCTCCGTCTGAGAAGACAAGTAGAAATTTATGTGTCTCTGGTCTAGTTTCTAAACGTTTGCCTATCCAACGGATTGCAAATCCATCTCGGTTATCCTCATGAGCTTCCATGGCCAAAATGTTTTGGCCACTATCCTTTTGTCCATCTTCTAATCGATGAATCCATTCAAATGTATTAGGCTGGCTAGTTTCAGTTGCCTCATAGGCATCTTCATAATGAAGTACGATTTCATGAACAATGTTTAATTCTCTTAGTACATCGTGGAATAATAAAACAGCCTTTTGGGTCTCTGGCATTTTATCCTGCATAGATGCAGACCCATCTACCAGTAAACCAAATACGGCGTTGAGTCTTGTACTTGGAGCATCTTTTTTGTAGAACGGCTTAGGTCTTTCCTCTGTCCATATAGACGTCATTCGAGTAGAAAGTCGACCTTTTGATAAATTGGTCCGCTTATCTACCTTTTTTTGTTCCATACGTTTTTTCATTTCATGGACAAAGGCCTTAACAAAGGGAGCTTGCTCCTGCCGGATTGTCTGCAGTTCTAATTTCGTATGTGGATGGAGCATGCTTTCAATTCTCTTTTCTTCGTATATCACATTTAAATGTTCATATCCAAAGCTCTTGCCTGCCTTCTTGGTACTTCCCATTTTATCCTCTACTTGATCTGACGAAAGATTTTCCTTCGTATTCCCAGAGGATTGTCCCCTACCCGTTTCCGTAATGTCATGACCCTCTCGGCCTTCTTCAGCGTTGACATTTTGTTCAGCTTTCCCATCTGTTCCGTGTTCCAGCTCATACTGTAGATGGACTCCGCTTTCCTGTTCATTTTCTCTATGCCAGGATCTAAATACTTCCTCGATTGTGTCTTTCCTTTCATCCTCACCTTTTATAGAATCCTTCATGCCTTGATGATAATGAAAGTCTTTATTCATTAAAGTATTAGGAGAAAGAATCGCATAAAATTGTAAAATAGAATCAGTCGAAATATATTCCCTTAAAAAATTTACAAGCTGATACGCTAAATTAATAGAGTCATTTGTAGATCTGTGATCGTATACTCTTTGAATCATGCTGTTAGTTTGAACAAACGAATCAGGACCTTTTGCATTAATTGTACCTTCATATAAACTAATATAAAGGTAACTAATATAAGCATCTGCTAAAAACCCTTTTTGAAGATTAACAATTAACTGTTGCTTATGAAAGGCAAGGTATGTCTCCACTCTTGCAATAAAGATTTTCCTTGTACCAATACGTCTTTTTTGTATATTTTCCATAAGGCGAAATTCCTCAAGACAAAACACTAGTTGATCCATTAATCTAGACAGAGTGTCATCTCTATCTTTTAAGTAGTCTAGCCAAGCGCCTATGCTGAAGTATTTCCAGAACCCTTCGGTTAAGAGATAGATGTCTGAAAGTCTCCCTTTATGCATCACCTCTTCACTTCGATGTCTCCAAAACACACTAATGGATATTGTTTGCTCCTCCGGCTGGAATTCTATTAGCTTTCGTTCATTAATAGTAATTCCCAGGTCTTTGGTCATTGCACGAGCAATTGTCTCGTAATGCATCAGTTGTCTAGCATCAATCGTTTCGTTGTTAAATTGTATAAAGCGATTTACTGAAGACATTATACCGCCTCACTTAACCCAAGAGGAAGCAAGCTCTAAAACGAGTCTCTTCTCTTGCTCATCATCTAGCTTTTCAGCAATTGCATATTCAATTGCTCTTAAAGGATCCATATATTGTGCTAAATCCATTGCATATTGGAGACTCCGAATAGATGCAGCATCCTCTGCTAAAAGACCTTGCTGCACTTGTGCCATTAAATCCTCTGCTAGGTTAAGCATTAGAGTATGAAGATCTTTAGGAGCATTTGGGAATAAATTATTAAACAGTTCTTCAAGTAATTCTCCGGTGATATAGGGAATAGAAAAAGAAACAAAACGATTTTTTAAAGCTTCATTCATAGGAGTAGTTCCAATATATCCTTCATTTATTGCTGCGATAACAGAAAAATCAGGATGTGCCTTAATAACCTCACCCGTATATGGATTAGTCAACATACGACGGTAATCTAATACACTATGTAAAATTGGCAAGGTTTCAGGCTTAGCCATGTTTATTTCATCTATATAAAGAATATGTCCCTTTTTCATCGCCTCAACTACAGGACCATCTACAAATTCAATCACATTAGTCCCTTCCTTAATGACAATCGTTTTAAAACCAAGCAATGCCTCCGCATCTAGGTCTACAGAACAGTTGATACTTTGTATTGGCTGTGAAAAAAAATGGGACACTGTTTCAGCTAGCTTAGTCTTTCCTGCTCCCGTTGGCCCCTTTAATAAAACAGGTTTTTTTAAGGAAACCGCTATTAGCACATCTTCATATAAATGGTCGATAGGCGAAACATATCCTCCCGTGCCAATCAGATCTATATCTTTCTCACTGTGTAATCGGCTAGTTCTTAGCTCTTTTTCATTTTTTATTAACTCAATCACGCTATTGTCCTCCTTAACAAAAAAAACTGATGAAGGCTCATCAGTTTTTTATTGAAAATATTCCTTGTAGTATCCGCCGACCTTACCGGTATTATCAATGACGAATAAAAATTCTTCTGTTTCATTTTTTACTTCGTATGTCTTTCCAACTGTCAATACATTGCTAACTAAGAATTTTTTAGCGTCTGTATGAATACATGTTACTGTCTTAGTAGTTGGCTTTAAAGCCCAATTAGTATGTATCATTTCAACCACTTCCTTTACCTATAGTATACGATTGAATTCATGAAAATTCAATCATGTTACTGCTGTATTTAGGTGTCACTTGCTCTGGTTTAGGTGACAGTTCTACTGCCTTTAGGTTCGCTTACTAATGATTTAGGTGTCAATGGTCAACGTATAGGTGCACTTTTACTCTTTAGGTGACATTCGCTCCCTTTTACGTGCGCTTTCCACGGGTTTAGGTGACTCTTCCACGCTTTTAGGTGCGCACCTCCTCTTTAGGTAACACTCCTTGGAAAACGCATACCGTATAGAACACACATGTAAGAAGTAGACAAAAAAAACACCGGAAAATCTACATACGTAGAATTTTCGGTGCTTTGAATATTTAAGGCTGGGTATATGCCAGCCTTAAATAAATATATTAAGAATTTAACATTAAGTCTTCTGGGCTTTCAAGAAGTTCTTTTACTGTTTTTAAGAATCCAACAGAATCTTTTCCATCGATAACACGGTGGTCATAAGAAAGAGCCACATACATCATTGGACGGATTTCAACTTCATTTCCAACAGCGATTGGACGTTTTTGGATTGTGTGCATTCCAAGAATACCAACTTGTGTACCATTTAAAATTGGTGTTGATAATAGTGAACCGAATACTCCACCGTTTGTGATAGTGAAAGAACCACCAGCCATGTCTGAAAGAGCTAACTTGTTATCGCGAGCTTTTTTAGCAAGACCAGCAATATCTCCTTCGATTTCTGCAAAGTTTTTACGGTCTGCATCACGTACGATTGGCACTACAAGCCCGCCTTCTGTAGATACAGCGATACCAATATCATAGAAATTATTTTTTACAATATAATCTCCATCAATTTGAGAATTTACGTAAGGATATTTTTTCAATGCTGCAACGACAGCTTTAGTAAAGAATGACATGAATCCTAAACGTACATCGTTATCATCAAAGAATTTATCTTTTTTACGAGAACGTAATGCCATTACATTCGTCATATCAATTTCATTAAATGTTGTTAACATTGCTGTGCTTTGTCTAACTTCTAACAGACGAGAAGCGATAGTTTGACGACGACGTGACATTTTCTCGCGAGTTGTGCGTCCATCATCTTCTTTTACTGGAGCTGCAGATTTTGAAGCTTCAGCTTTAGGTGCTGCAGGTTTAGAACCGTGAGCAGATACATCTTGAACTCGAACGCGTCCCATTGGATCTACTGGAGAAATCTCGCTTAAATTAATACCTTTTTCACGAGCTAACTTACGAGCAGCTGGGCTAGCAATTGTGCGGTCTTGTTCTTTAGAAGCGTCTTCATTAGCTTTAGCTACCTCTTCAGCTTTATTGCCACTTACTGCAGGTGTTTTTTCTTCTTTCGGTTCTTCCTTAGTTTCAGCTTTAGCTGCTGGTGCGCCTGAACCTGCACCTACGATAGCAATTACTTCGCCTACTTGTACCGTATCGCCTTCAGCAAAAAGTAATTCGCTAACAACTCCAGCTTCTTCTGAAATTACCTCTACATTTACTTTATCTGTTTCTAACTCAACGATAAACTCGCCTTTTTCCACTGTATCACCGGGTTGTTTTAACCATTGTGCAATGGTACCTTCTGTAATTGATTCTGCTAATTCGGGAACTATAATTTCTGCCACTTGATTTTCCTCCTCTATTGCTTTTCTTACAAGCTTTTCAATGCTTCTTCAATAATTCTTGCTTGCTCTACTTTATAAGTGTCGATATCACCTTCAGCAGGACTTGAGCGATGTACTCGCCCTACGTACTTAATATCTTTTCCTTTTGCAATATCCAGTAAATATGGAAGTGCAAAATTCCATGAGCCCATATTTTCTGTTTCTTCTTGAGCCCAAACAATTTGTTTAAGGTTTGGATAACGATCTACAATCGTTTGAATTTTCTCTTCTGGGAATGGGTAAAGTTGCTCCACACGAACTATATGCATGAAGTCATATCCTTCTCCATCCTTCACTTTGTCTGCTAAGTCAATTGCTAGTTTACCACTTGCAAAGACTACTTTTTCGACCTTGTCAGGTTGTTGGCCTAAGCCTGGCTGTTCAATAATAGTCTCAAACTTACCTTCAGTCAAATCTGCTACCTCTGCACCGACTAAAGGATGTCGAAGTAATGATTTAGGAGAAACGATTATTAATGGTCGAATTGCGTCTTCTTTTAGCATTTTAGCTTGTCTTCTAAGGATATGGAAATAGTTTGCGGCACTTGATAGATTCGCAACTGTCCAGTTATTTTCTGCAGCAAGCTGTAAATAACGCTCTAGACGTGCACTTGAGTGCTCTGAGCCTTGACCTTCTGAACCATGCGGTAATAGCATCACAAGTCCAGATTTCAATCCCCATTTAGATCGAGCCGAACTGATAAAATTGTCAAACATAACTTGCGCCATATTTGCGAAGTCCCCGTATTGGGCTTCCCAAATAGTTAATGAATTAGCATTCTCCAAGTTATAACCAAACTCATAGCCCAACACTGCTGTTTCTGTTAATGGACTGTTGTGAACGGTAAAGGAAGCTTTTGCATCACTAATATAGTGAATTGGTGTAAGTTCTGCACCTGTATTTTCATCATGTAACACTAAGTGTCTATGTGAGAATGTACCACGTTGTGCATCTTGACCAGTTAAGCGAACAGAGTTCCCTTCCTGAATAATCGTTGCTAGGGCAAGTGTTTCTGCATGACCCCAGTCGATTTTACCTTTCCCTTTAAATGGCTCTTCTCTACGTTTTAAAATTTTCTCTAATTTTTTGAACGCTTTGAAATCAGATGGCCAGCTTAATAATTCTTCATTGATTTTCTTCAGTCTGCCTTCCTCAACTCCAGTAGGTAGCTCAGGCATTCCCTCTAATACAGCATCAGGAATAATAATCTCATGTGCAGTAGTCTGTGGAAGCTCTTTCACGCGATCGTATGCTTCTTGCATTCCACTGAAGATAGTTTCATCCAGCTTTTTCACTTCGGCTTCTTGGATAACGTTTTCATTTACTAACTTTTGTCCGTAAATATTACGTACAGTCGGGTGTTTATGAATAATATGATACATTTGTGGATTAGTCACAAGTGGCTCATCCATTTCATTGTGGCCATATCTACGATAACCAAGTAAGTCAATAACAATGTCCTTACCAAATTTGTTACGGTATTCGTGAGCAAGTTTTGCTACGCCGATAACAGCCTCTGGATCATCTGCATTTACATGAATAACAGGAACTTCATATCCTTTAGCTGGGTCAGAAGAATAGAAAGTAGAACGTGAATCGTAATGCTCCGTTGTAAATCCGATCATATTATTTGCGATGATATGGATCGAACCTCCAGTTTGGAAGCCTCTTACTCTACTATAGTTTAACACTTCTGTGACGATACCTTGACCAGGGAAAGCCGCATCTCCATGAACTAAAATTGCATAAGCAGCATTTTTATCTTGAACTGGCAAACCTGCTTGATCCGTTGTTTCTTGAGCAGCACGAGTTTGCCCTGTTACTACAGGACTTACTACTTCTAAGTGAGAAGGGTTATATGCTAATTTAATCGTTAATCCAGATGGAGAATGGTAAGCAGCACCTTTATGGTATTTCACATCACCATACCATCCCTCAGAAAGCTCTAAAGAGCCGTCTTTTGGTTGAAAAGCTTCAGAAGGTACGTGTGCAAACTCTGCGAACATCATCTCATAAGGCTTGTTTAAAACGTGTGTTAATACATTTAAACGTCCACGGTGGGCCATACCAATGTTTACTTGTTTTGTTTTAGTGATATTAGATTGTCTAACAAGCTCGTCTATCAAAACCACTAATGAATCTAAACCTTCAATAGAGAAGCGTTTTGCTCCCACAAACGTACGGTGAATAAATTTCTCAAAACCTTCAATTTGAGTTAAACGTTTCAATAATTCCTTTTTTGTATCAGCAGATAAGTTTTCTAATACAACACCTTTTTCAATCTTGCCCTGTAACCACTTGCGCTCTTCTACATTCACAATATGAGAAATCTCAAAAGCTATTTTATTCGTATAAACAGATTTTAAGTACTCAATTGCCTCTAAACCGTTGGTAACTGTGTTTGGTGCATCAGCTAATAAAAAAGCTACAGGAACTTCTTTTAAATCAGCAGGAGTTAGACCGTAAGTCTTAAAATTGATTCGAGAATCATTTTTTTCTCTGTCATTTAAAGGATAGATATCTGCAGATAAGTGCCCGTGAGCTCGTATAGCATCAGCCAACTCGATTGCACGAATCACTTTATCGAAGTTGTTGGATTCCACAGTTGGTAAAGCAGCTCCTGTACCATTTGTAGTTGTATCCAGAACTGGTGCCCCATACTCTTCAAATAAGCTAACTAGTTCTTGATCCACTTCTTCTGGTGATTGAAGGTATAAATCATACTGCTCCATCACATAACCAAGATTGGGTCCTGAGAAAATGGACCAAGGTGTTTGATTGTTCGACATTTAAAAAAACCTCCAACATATTGTGCCACAATAGGCATTAATGAATTTGCATAAAAATAAGTGCAAAAGCCTGAAAATGAAAGATGTACATTTTTATTCTTTAAATCTTCACATTAATAGTTTACCACTCTTTTCATGAGACTTAAAGAATTCAAGAATTCAAGTATAAGAACAATTTTTCCATATCCATCTTACTACTCTCACTAAAAAATACAATCCTTTTTGGTAAATTAAATTAATCTTTTCTAAATTTTTTTATACATTTGAAATGAATGATTATTCACTTGTAAATTTAGGGAAATATATGGAAAATTTTGTTCCGTTTTGATTACTTTCTACGTTAATACTACCTTTATATGCAACAACTAGTCGTTGCACAATGCTAAGGCCCAATCCTGAGCCTCCTTTATTCTTTGAACGTGCCTCGTCTGCTGTATAGAAACGATCGAAGATTTTAGAAAGGGATTCTTTTTTAATACCAATCCCATTATCTGAAACAGTAATTACTACTTTGGAAGTGTCTTCCCAAGCTTCTATAATTATTTTCGGATCGTTTTCATTATATTTTATTGCATTCTCCATAAGGTTTCTAAGAATTTGCTCCAATGTCGTTGAGGGGATATTAACTGATATATTTTCATTTCCACGGTAAACAATTGATGAAGTTGGAGATAGCACCTCCAGTTGTTGTTCCAATTCCTTGACTACACTTAATAGACGGGTATTTGTATTCTCAAATGTTTGTTCATTTTTTGCAAGCTTTAACATTTCTTCTATTAAAACTTTCATTTTTTGAACTTCTGCTAAGGAAATGTCCAGGGATTCGTCCAGAACATCTCGTTGTTCCTTGCCCCATCTATTCAGCAGAGCCAGATGTCCTTCCACAACTTGAATAGGTGTTCGAAGTTCATGAGATACATTATGAATAAACTCGTCTTGTCTGGTGATTGTTTCATTTACCTCGTCCATTAATTCCTTATAGATTTTCATCAGCTCACCGATTTCATCTTTTGACAAACGTTCAAAATTAACTTCCTTAGAAAACCTTGTCCGTTTTGCCTCCTGCATTTCATCACGTAATTCCTTAATTGGACGTAACATGAATGCAGACAACGAATACCCTATAAATGCAGATAGTAATAGCGCTATGAGAGAAAATAACGTTATAGCCAACAATATATAGCGCATTAGTTCTTCAAAATTAGAAAGGCTGTGGGAAATTTCTATATATCCCTTAAATAATCCGAAGTCAATTTCAGCAGATTTATGAAAAATAGTCTGTCCTTCTACTTTGTCTTTTTCAAATTCATTTATTGAAGTGGGTTCGAATGCTGAAAATGGACTCGCATCATTAATGCGGAGAAGCTCGATTCCATCTGCATTTAAAACCCTTATAGACTGCTCTTGGTTAACAAGCTGGTTAATAAGTGTGCGATTTCTTTGAATGTCTTGAACGCTAATCACAGGACCCTGTGACTCAAAGAAGCTTACAACTTCGTTTAATGTGTTATGGGCCACTCTCTTTTCAGACATAAGCATCCAGTTGTATAGCGAAAAATATAAAATGGCACTCATCATTAAAAAACTTAAAAAAATAGACAGAGCAGAAGCATATGTCCATTTTTTTTGTAAAGTCCAGTTTTTCATGAACGAATCACGTATCCCACTCCTCTAACTGTTTCTATTAAAGCTGCAATTTCCTTCGGCAATTTCTTTCTAAGATGCCTAATATAAACATCCACTACATTTGTCTCTACTTCTGATTCATAACCCCATACAATTTCTAAAATCTGATCCCGAGTTAATACGATGTTAAGGTTTTGCATAAAACATACAAGAAGGTCATACTCTGTTTTCGTTAAAATAATCTCCTGCCCAAAATACGTAACCCTATATGCTTTTTGATTGACCTGTAAGCCACGTATCGATAAAACAGATTCCTGATTTAATGTGGTATGCCCCACCCTTCTTAATACAGCACGAATTCTAGCCAAAAGCTCTTCTATAGCGAATGGCTTGACCACATAGTCATCTGCTCCAGCCTCTAATCCTGAAACACGATCTATAACTGCATCTCTCGCAGTTATTAAAATAATAGGAATATCTTTAACTTTTCTAAACCTGCGACATATTTCTAAACCGTTTAAATTAGGTAGCATAACATCTACTAATAACAAATCGTAATGGTTTTCTAAAGCTAATTCATATCCCTCTCTTCCATCAAAAGATACGGTTACCTCAAAATTTTCATGTTTCAGCTCAAGTTCCACAAACTTCGCTATATTAATTTCATCTTCTATTAATAAAATATGATGTTTCACTTTCACACTTCCTTTAAAAATACCGTTCACTTTATATGAACGGCAGTAAAATTATATGAATTGTTTCTTCTCATCGATTTCAAATTCTGAAAAGAGAATTTAGGTCATAGTTATTATAATAAAATAAAGTGTATCGCGTGCTAAGCGGAGAAGCTTTTTGAGAGATGAACAATAGGTCTACCCTCTATTAACTTTTATACTATTTGTATAGAAAATCATCAGGTGAAAAGCATTCGTTTAAAACGATAAAGTACAATTACATGAACTAAAACCTCCTGTTGAAAATCCAAACAAATAAATAGAAAAATATAGGAAGATTTGATATATTCATTTATAATAGCTGTACTAGTAAATCATTTTCTATGTATCTTTTGTTTATGTAAATTAATCATATGTATTAATTGTGAAACATACAAGTATTAACAATATTTTTTTTAAAAATGTATAATTTAACTCTATGCAAAATGAAAAACTTAAAGTATATTATTCTATGCAAATAATTTTATAAGGCAAAGTATTTCTTTGCCGAGGGAAGGCAAATGGTGCGCCACCGGTTCTTGAGCTGGTTCTAGTAGGTTCGATTCCTACCCCGAAATTTTTTATGCAATTCAAATGAAAAATTTCAGGGGAACTAGAATGACTCTGCTCATTTTCAGTTCTGGAGGAGGCGTTTTTTTGTGTTGAAAAAAAGAGACTTACATGAGTGTACCGCTCTATTTGAGCTTATGTCAGATCCAACTATTATGCCATTCGTTCGTCATAAAGCTAATACCGCAGACGAATACTGGTTTTTAACCAAACAAATGATTGAGGAAGAATTAGCTGGAACGACTATTTCTCGAACAATCATCAGTGACTATGGACAACCAATAGGAACCATAAATCTATTTGATATTGAACACGGTGCTGGATTTTTAGGAACATGGATCGGCACACAATTCCAAGGTCAAGGTTATAATAAGAAAGCGAAGGAACAATTTTTAGAGGAATTGTTCTTTGAGCAGAATATACAAACAGTATTTTTACGTATTAGAAAAAATAATATTAAGAGCATCCGTGCAACTGAAAAGCTTGGCTATGCTTTAAAAGCAAATGATTCCCACCAAGTAATATACGAAGAGATTAATAAGGGTAATAACCATTTCGATTTATATTATATACCTAAGGACCTCTTCCTAATGAAAACACTTCAGCAGAATTCGGAAGAAGAACAAGCTATGTAACAGAAGAAACTCCCGTCAACTTTATGACGGGAGTTTCATTAGTTTTTATATGTTAGTAGTAGTTCCGTAAATTGCTCAGGTGTTTTGGAAGAACTCGCCAGACACTGTGCATCAATTATTTTTTCTTTGTTTAATGCTAAAGCTGAAAGAGAATTCATAAATGTCTCAGCGGTGAGACCCTCTTCTTCAAGGACAATAGCATAGCCTAATTTTTCAAAGAAGTTTGCATTTAATACTTGGTCTCCCCTGCTGGCGTTCTTGGACAAAGGTATTAATAACATAGGTTTTTTTAACTCTAAAAATTCAAAAATGGAGTTAGAGCCAGCTCGGCTTATTACATAGTTTGTGATTTTCAACAAATGGGGTAATTCATCCGTTACGTATTCAAAGGCTTTATAATTTGGTTTATCTATCAATGAAGGGTCTAGGTTTCCTTTACCACAAAGATGAATAATCTGAAATCGCTTGGTTAAAGTGTCTATATTATCTTTAATCGCAGCATTAATACTTTTAGAGCCCTGGCTTCCGCCCATAACGATAATTGTTTCTTTAAAAGGACTAAAGCCTGTCAGCTCTCTTGCAATTTTTTCATCTCCTTGAAACAGATCAGGGCGAATGATTGCTCCTATAGCGGAAGACTTATCCCTTGGAATATACTTTAATGTCTCTTCAAAAACCGTAAATATATGTTCTGCAAATGGTGTTGCAATTTTGTTTGCTAAACCAGGTGTGATGTCGGACTCATGTATTACGACTGGAATATTAGAAAGCTTTGCCGCCACTACAACTGGCACAGAAACAAATCCTCCTTTGGAAAATACAAGCGAAGGCTTTATTTTTCTTAAGGTTCTCATGGCTTGCATTGTTCCGTATAGGACTTTAAATGGATCTGAGAAATTTTTAATAGAGAAGTACCTTCTTAACTTACCATTAGAAATAGTGTGATAAGGTAAAGTGGGAAAGCTTTTTTCAATAATTGATTTTTCAATTCCATCAGCAGAACCAATATAATGGACTTCATATCCGTTTCTTAATAATTCTGGGATAATGGCTTCATTTAAAGATACATGACCAGCTGTTCCCCCGCCTGTCAGTACTATTTTGTTATTGTTCATGATAATCTCCTAACTATTTATCTAAAGGATGTATGCCCATATGGTAGAAACAAAAAACTTACAAGAAAAAACCAAGATAATGATTCAAATGGTACTACCAATTTTAATCACTCAGGTCGCACTCTATTTAATGACTTTCTTTGATATCTTGATGACAAGTAAATACAATATCAATCATCTAGCAGGCGTTTCTATAGGTTCTTCATTATGGGTGCCAGTATATACCGGGTTGACTGGTATTCTACTAGGCATTACGCCAATTGTAGCACAATTAATCGGTGCAAAAAAGCAAGAAGATGTGAGAACCTTTGTTCAACAAGGTTTATATATTGCTATTCTATTAGCTATTTTAGTTTTTATAGGAATTATTTTGTTTCTGGACCCTATCCTTCAAGCAATTCCTCTTGAAACTAGTGTACGCATAATAGCGGAAAAATATTTATGGATGATGTGCATCGGACTACTTCCTTTATTCCTATACAGTGTCCTACGATCGTTTATAGATGCATTAGGCAAGACCCGCATCTCCATGTTCATCACGTTACTGTCTGCACCAATTAATATCGCACTAAATTATGTGCTGATTTACGGTAAATTTGGATTGCCAGCTTTAGGTGGTGTTGGGGCTGGATTAGCCTCAGCAATAACTTATTGGCTCATTTTAATTATTACTATTTTCATCATAAAATACAATAAACCGTTTGCTGATCTACAAATATTCCAAGAATGGACGAAACCGTCGTTGGCCAAGTTAAAAACATTAACAGTGATCGGTTTACCAATAGGACTATCTATTTTTGCAGAGACTACTATTTTTTCTGCAGTCACGATTATGATGAGTGTATTTTCCACAGCAGTAATTTCAGCTCACCAAATAGCTATGAATTTTACTTCGTTGTTATATATGATTCCCTTAAGTATTGCAATGGGAGCTACTATTTTAGTAGGTCAAGAAGTAGGGGCTAAACGCTATCAGGATGCAAAATCCTACAGTTGGCTAGGAGTCGGGACAGCTGTGTCCTTTAGCTTTGTGTCAGCTACTATTTTACTTGTTTGGCGAGAACCTATAGCAGCCATTTACACAAACGATGTAGAGGTCATTAACTTAACCGTTCAATTTTTCTTTTTTGCTGCCCTCTTCCAATTATCTGATGCCATTCAAGCACCAGTTCAAGGAGCATTAAGGGGCTATAAGGATGTTACAATTACGTTTATCATGGCGATTATATCTTATTGGATAATAGGTTTACCTATTGGCTATATACTAGGTACTTACACAGCATACGGCCCATTTGGCTACTGGATAGGC
Organism: uncultured Psychrobacillus sp.; assembly: GCF_938022135.1. NCBI lineage: Bacteria > Bacillati > Bacillota > Bacilli > Caryophanales > Bacillaceae > Psychrobacillus > uncultured Psychrobacillus sp. The sequence continues at coordinate 90,922 of NZ_CALIED010000011.1, read as the reverse complement.
TTAATTGCCGGCTTAACGGTCGGTGCACTTACCCTGGGAACACGTTTAGTATACTTACAGCGCAAGTTTGCTAAGCTTTATTAAATGATATTTGACAATAATCATAAACTTTATGGATAGCTAAACAGTTATATTTTAGATATTGATGTAATCCAAATCTAACTACAAGAAAAAGTGAAATCCATTTTTCCGATTTCACTTTTTTCTTCAATATTAAAAACTATGTCAATCTGGTAATTTCTCGTTAGTGCCCATGGAAAGCAATTACCGGAACGGTTATCAACTATAGATAAAATGAAAGCCTCGAAATATTTTACCAGGGTAAAATATTTCGAGGCTTTTGTTTTGAGAAGAGCTGTCTTAGCCTCTTTTAATTATTTGCTAATAAATTGTTGTGTCCAGTAATAACCACTATCAGATAATCCTACTCCAATATGTGTATAGCTACCGTTCATGATATTCGCTCTGTGACCAGCTGAATTCATCCAGCCTTGTACCACTTCTTGAGCTGATCGTTGTCCCATTGCAATATTTTCTGCAGCTGACTTGTAGCTAATCCCTAAAGATTTCATTTGATCAAAAGGTGAGCCATATGTAGGACTTGTATGTGAAAAATAATTATTATCCTTCATGTCCTGAGATTTAAGCTGTGCTGACTTAGTCAATGCAGAGTCGATTTGTAGAGGTGCTAAGCCTTCCTTTGCACGCTCGGCATTAGTTAGATCTACCACCTGTTGGATAACAGAAGATACTTGAGCTTGATTGGAATTACTGTTTGTTTCCGTTTTTTTAGTAGCTTGCTGAGTAGTTGGAGAAGTTGTAGCTACCTCTTTTTTTGGTTGAGCCGCTGGCACTGTTGATTCTTTTTTTACTGGAGCCTTCGCAGTTGTAGCTTCTTTTTTAGCAGCATTTGGTTTAGTTACTTCTACTTTTGCTGCAGTTTGTGTTTTTTCAACGACTGGTTTTTCTTTTATTTGATTGTTGGGTTTAGTAACCTCTTTTGTTTCTTTTTGTACCTTTTGGGTATTTTGTGCCACGTCATTTTTCTTTGCAGCCTCTGTTTTAATAGTATTTGCTAGGTTAGCAACGATTAACTCTTTATTTATATTAAACTTTTGAAGCATTTTGTTTATTTCTGTCTCACTTAAAGACAATTTTTGAGAGTTAATCTTTAGAGACTTCCATTCGATGGATGTTTTTGCCTCAGAAGTAGTTTTTGAATTACCAGCTGTTTCTGCTGATGCTGTTGCTGTTGTAGCAGTAAGTAATAATCCTCCTGCTAGCATACCTGCTAAAATCTTTTTGTTCATTTTCATTTCCTCCTTCTTTTGTGCTCTCTCATTTTATACACAAAATCAAAAGAAAAAATTATATAATATCTTCCATCTCGTCCATTCGAGTATTAAAAGATGGACGGGAGAAAGGATTCCGTTCCTTTGGTATGGTAGGATAAACCAATACATAAAAATATTAGTTTTCTAAAGCTCTTGACAATTTCATATATTCTTCGTGAATTACCAAAAGTATATCTTCTTGCTGTGAAATAGATAGTTTGCTATTTTTAACTCGTTCTGTGATCATTTCACGTTTTTTTTCAATGCTCTGCCTTACCCTCGGGTGAGTATATTCGTCTAGGAGCTCCGATTTAATGACATTACGTACTTCTTCTTCGGTAATATCATTCGTGGTGCGATTTTTATATAGCAATTTAAAAGCATCAATCATTAACCGAATCCCCTATAATCTCAAGCTTATTTATTTGCTCTCCGATAATTACAAGTTGGGGCTCCATTTTCATGTATTCAGGGAGCCATTGGATCATTCCATAAGCATATTGAAATAAATAAGGATATTTGTGTCCCTTAAGTGGAACATAACCCTTCATCCGATAGACGGAGTCAGGAAGACCTCTAACCCAATCCTCGAAGGCTTCTTGATCTATTGGTCCGTTAAAGGTATGAAGCCTTGAAGACAAGGAAAGTTGCTTGCCTATTGCCGCTTCTTTAACTTCTTTTTCATGAAAGGTAGCTTCCAAGTTAGCAAGTGCTTTTATAGAAATTTTACTGTTTGAGGCTTGAATGATCGGTGCATCCCCATTAATACCTTGGAGTTCCATAGAGGCAGTCGCAATCTCGTCATCAGTTAGTAAATCTACTTTATTGGCAACAATTAAATGTGCATGTTTGATTTGCTCAAGGAAGAGCATCCGTGTTCTGGGTGACAGCTTGTCGCGTTCTAACCATCTTTTGCAGTCGGCAACAGTAATAATACCTTTTATATTTAACTGATTTGCAAATATCGGTGAGAATACAGCATCTAATGCTTCAACAGGGTGTGCAGCTCCAGTAGTCTCTATTAATAACACATCAAAATCTTCCCCAGCCAACAACATTTGAAGCTGTGCTTCCATCTTCTCAGATCCTGTACAGCATATGCATCCTTCTAGCATTTCTTTAAGAGGGATGTCTTCCTCTACTGCTCTACTATCAAAAGCCAATTTACCTAACTCATTCATAATTACTGCTGGTTTAATACCTTCATTTTTGAATTGTGAGATTAAATTGGTTAACAAGGATGTTTTCCCGCTTCCTAAAAATCCACTCAATAAATATACATCTTTCAACATCCACACCTCTTCCTATGTATTTCCTAAAGAAATTCATCGTCAACTCGGCAACGTCAAAACTTCTTCTCTTGAATAAAGAGCTGACCATTGCAGGTCAGCTCTTTTAAGAAATAGATTATGCTATTACTTATTTTTTAATTAAATCCTTTGCTATCTCTTCTGCCTTTAATAATTGAGGATCTTCGTTTAGTAATTTTTCACGAAGCTTATTCATCAATGTATTAGCAGAATCACCGGTAAGCTCACCTGTAGCATCCAGTTTGTTGTCAGCTTGGAATTTTTTCACCGCAGAAACCATAGTCTCGTCAAAGCTAGTATTAATAGTACCTGGATCGTATCCAACTGCTTTTAACATTTCCTTAGCATTTTTAATAGCATCTGATGTCATACCTGTCTTTAAAACTTCAGAAGTATTTAAAGGAGATAACATCGCATAAGAAGGATATTGTACTTCGTAATCTGGTGCAATACCTTTATCATGTATCCAGTTACCTTTCGGTGTTAACCATTTTGCTGTTGTTATTTTAATATTAGAGCCATCAGGTAAATTGTTAAGAGACTGCACAGTTCCTTTACCAAACGAATTTACACCAACAATAGGCATATTTGCTGATTCGCTTAATGCTCCTGCAAGTATCTCAGATGCAGATGCACTCCCTTCGTCGATCAACACTGTAACAGGAAGATCCACTCGGAGACCAGGTGATGCAACAATCGCCTCTTTTACAAGTTTGTTTTTATCATCTTTTGTTTCAATTTGTACAATATTCTTGCCTTCTTCAACAAAAAGGTTTGAAATATCAACTGCCGAATCTAGCAGGCCACCTGGATTTTGTCTTACATCCAGAACTAATGACTCCATGCCTTCTTTTTTCAGATCATCGATCGCAGTAACTAACTCATCATACGTATCGTCAGAAAAGCTAGAAATCATAATATGCCCTACTTTGTCACTTAACATCTCAGGATAAACTGTTTCTATAGGGATATCATCTCGAACTATTGTCGTTTCAATTAATGCGCCTTCACCACGTTGAATCGTTAATGTAACTTCAGTGCCTTTTTTACCGCGAATTAATAAAACAGCTTCCGAAACACTGTAGCCTTTAATATCTTTCCCATCTACTTTTAAAACCTTATCATTAGGTAACAACCCAGACTTTTCGGCTGGAGAATTTTTAATAGGAGAAATAACCGTAATGATACCATCTTGCTCCTGTATTTCCGCTCCAATTCCTTGGAAGCTCGAATGAACACTGTCTTCAAACATAGATGCCTCTTCTGTATCCATGTATTCAGAATAAGGATCTTCCAGTGCATCGACCATGCCATTGATGGCACCATTAATCACTGTATCCTCATCAATATCCTTATAGTAATCTTTTTTTAATTTGTCATAAGCCATATATAACTTAGTGAATTCTTTTCGTTCACCTACATATTGTACCTGTGATTCTTGCCCTTTTATTTCACTAGCTTCATCCTCTTTTCCAAACATAAATAGAAGTGATGTAACGCCAGCCGTGATTATCATGAGACCAAAAATCATTAACCAAAGCATCAAAGGTTTAATCTTTACATATTTGGAAGATTCAGGCGATGATTGTTCCTGTTCTTCGTTTGTTCGTTGCTCTTGTTCGTCCAAAATCTTCACCCTTTTCACACAATTCGTTTTTCAAAAAATAGACTGCCAAAAATGACAGTCTGTTTTTTTTAAAATTACATCCTTATTTTAATGCTGCTTCTAATGCCACTACGATCATGTCATTAAATGTTGTTTGTCTTTCTTCTGAAGAAGTAACTTCTCCAGTAATAATGTGATCACTAACAGTCAATACGGCTAGAGCTTGTCTTCCGTATTTAGCAGCTAGTGTATATAATGCAGCAGCTTCCATTTCAACTGCAAGTACACCGTAGCTTGCCCATTTTTCATTTTGAGCATTTTCATTATAGAATAAATCAGCTGTAAATACATTACCTACGCGTAGGTTTAGTCCTGCTTCTTTACCTGCATTATATGCATTGTATAATAAATTGAAATCAGCAGTAGGAGCAAAGCTAATATCATCTAAAAGTACTTTATTCATAGAAGAGTCAGAAGATGCTGATTGAGCAAGAATAACGTCACGTACTTTTACGTCTTTTTGGATAGCTCCACAAGTTCCAACACGGATTAATTTTTGTACATCATATTCAGCCATTAATTCAGTTGTATATATAGAAATGGATGGTACTCCCATTCCTGTTCCTTGTACAGAAACTCTTTTCCCTTTATATGTACCTGTGTAACCAAACATATTACGCACTTCATTATATTGCACAACATCCTCTAAGAAAGTTTCAGCAATATATTTTGCACGAAGTGGATCTCCTGGTAGTAAAATCGTGTCAGCTATTTCACCTTTTTTTGCATTAATATGAATACTCATTAATATAACCTCATTTCTAAAACTTATCGTGTTTATGATACCTTTTTTTACTATAAAATGCAATGTAGAAGCCTAGAGGTTATTGTCTTCGTATAACTCCCATATTTCATCAAAAACTATTGCCGGCATCTCTGGATGCGCGAGCTCCTCAATATACTCGGAAAGTGGCTGAAAAGATGTTTCTGCTTTTGGAAAATCATGCTGTAAAAACATTTGTTCCGCAAATAGAGCTTTGGCATCGGTCTTTTGACCTCCCCGGAATTTTAATGCAAATAAATAAAACGATTGATTCATATTATTTTTCCTCCTTTAGTCCTGAAGTAGTATATTAATTTAAAATTTTGTAGATAATTCAGTCTAAAACAATTAAACTAAAAATTATGATGATAAAACATTAGAAAGGAATGGCTCAATTGAAATATGGATTTAAATCGAAAAAAAACAAAATACCTAGTACGCCCAAAGTACCTAAACCAAAGAAACAGCGCAAATCCCTTAGTAGTCGTTCATTTTCCCTTTTTAAAAGGAATGCAAACAAAAGCTTTCAAAATACCAATTTGTTAAATTCCATACGTGGCAGAGTACTCATCATTTTTTCCGTCCTTATTATAATTCTATTTTCCATGCTTGTCCTTACTTCGGCCAACATGCAATCATCTCAGAAGGAACTAGAAAACTTTATAAACGTGGACATAAAAGAGCAGTTAATGGTCAATCAAATATCTGCGGATATTGCTAAACTTTCAAATGCAGAACAAAGCTATATCATCACAGGTAAATCAAATTATATGTCAAGTTATAGAAGTTATAAAGATGCAATCGTTACTCGCTTTAAAGAATTGCAGACTATTTTTAAAAATCGTCCTGATGAGCTCAAAAAAGTAACGGCGATTAACGAGCATTTTAATACATACCTTCAATATTCTGAACGTGCATTAAGCCTAAGAGACCAAAAAGGATTTGAGGCTGCTCAAAAGCTTGTAAATGCAGGAAGTGGACGCGCAGCCATGAGCCATGTAGATGTCCAAATCGAAGCGATGAACGAAGTGTTAGCTAAAAAGAACGCTAAGCAAATTGCACTCTTAAAGAGCGAAAATCAAAACGCTTTGAACATATTTATAGGCTTAACGATTTTCTCTGTATTATTAACATTAGTATTTGGAATTGTACTATTTAATTCTATTAAAAGAAGCACTTACTCTATTAACCGTTCGATTTTAGAAATCGCTCAAGCTGGCGGTGATTTAACGAGAAGAGTAAAAGTAAGAACGAAAGACGAATTTGCTGAAATTGCTTCCAATACAAATGTTTTAATCGCTTCTATTGCTGATTTAGTTAGACGTGTAAGCCATTTAACCGAAAATGTATCAGCTAGCGGTCAGGAATTGATGGCCTCTTCTGACGACACTGCTATTACAATTCAGTCAATAGCGGATTCTACAAATGAGATAGCATCTGGTAGTGAGCAGACTATGAAAAGCATGACCTTAGCTATTCAAAAAATGAATTCACTAGAAGAAGCAACAAGATATTTGAATGAGGATGCACAAGCTGTAAAAGTAGCGACTGATCACATGACTGCCGCTGCCAAACAAGGAGCATTGTCTGTTCAACATTCTTCAAATGTTATGTTAAATATTGAAGAAACGATGGCTAATACCTCTCAGACTGTTCAATCTTTAGGAACTAAATCGTATGAGATAACTTCTATTATTAAAACCATCACTGCAATTGCAGAGCAAACTAACCTACTGGCTCTAAATGCGGCAATTGAGGCTGCACGTGCCGGAGAACATGGAAGAGGTTTTGCAGTAGTAGCAGATGAAGTAAGGAAGCTTGCAGAGCAATCTCAAAAAGCAGCAAAAGAGGTAACAGGAATTGTAACCTCCATTCAAACGGAGGTAACCTCTATTGTTAAACAAAATCACGAAGGGGTCGAAAATGTTATAAAAGGCGTTGAAGTAGCGAATGAAACAAGCACTTCCCTTGAACAAATTATGAAACAAACAGACGAAACGATTAGTATTATTAATAAAATGGTCAATCAGATAGAAAAAACACTGGAATTTAGCCAGGAAGTAGCTGCTTCCTTTATAGAAGTGACTCATATTGCAGAAAACACTGCGTCAAATACTGAAAACTCTGCTGCCGCCGCTGAACAAGGTAGTGCTGCCATGCAAGAAATCAATGCTTCCGCTGTAGAATTATCACACCAAGCGGACGAGCTTAGAAAAGTAGTAAACGAGTTCAAGTTATAATTTGTAAGGCATATAACCGTTTTAGCTAGCACTGAAAAATATAGTGCTAGCTTTTCTTATGTAAAAACCAAAAAAATTTGTGATAAATCACTTTGTGAAGGCTCTACTCTTGTGCAAGGACCATCTCTGCAAGGTTTGGATCCATTAACCCAATGCTTATGCATATCTCCGCAAGGTCCCCTTCCTCATTACACCCTCTACCTTTACCAATTACATAGAAAAAGCATGGATATGAAATCCATGCTTTTTTACATTAGAATAGTTTTAAGTATTCTCCATAGCCTTCTTCCTCTAGCTTGTCCTTGGGAACAAAACGCATAGCAGCTGAATTAATACAGTAGCGTAAGCCTGTTTCTTCTTTTGGACCATCAGGGAATACGTGACCAAGATGAGAGTTTGCTGTTTTACTTCTCACTTCTACTCTTCTCATACCATGAGAATCATCAAAATGCTCAGTTACCTCGTGGCTCTCGATTGGTCTAGTAAAGCTTGGCCAGCCACAACCAGCATCATATTTGTCCTTTGAATGGAATAATGGTTTGCCTGAAACAACATCTACATAAATTCCTTCATCAAAATGCTTATCATATTCTCCTTGAAAGGGTGGTTCTGTTCCATTTTGCTGAGTCACATAATACTGCATTTCAGTTAATTTATCCTTCATTTTGTAACCTCCTATTGTTTTCAACGAAGTTTGCTCTACCAGAACCAACAAAGTATCTATTATAATGACTTGGATTCTTTTTATAATAGTCTTGATGATATTCTTCTGCCTCATAAAACTCAGATGCAGGCAAAATTTTGGTAGCTATTTTTTTCGGAAATCGTCCAGAAGCATTTAAAGCATCCTTTGATTGTTCTGCTTTTTCTTGTTGCTCTTCATTATGATAAAAAATAGCCGTTTGATAGGAAGATCCCTTGTCGAAAAATTGCCCTTCTTCATCTGTTGGATCGATGTTTAGCCAAAATATATCCAGTAGTTGATCGTAAGAAAATTTTTCCGGATCATACGTAATTTGAACTGCCTCAAAGTGTCCGGTAGCATTTGAACACACTTGTTCATAAGTAGGGTTAGGTAAATTACCACCCGTATAACCGGAAACAACTTTTTCAATGCCGTCATAAGAATCAAACGGTTTTACCATACACCAAAAACAGCCACCTGCAAATGTTGCTTTTTCCATTTTATATCCCTCATTTCGATGGAACTATAATTTCTAAAACAATTTTGTCTTCTTGAAGATTCAATTCCTTCGCTCGAACATTCACACCAGACGCCATAGGAATACTAGCCAACTGAATTAAAACTTCTTCTTCATCAGGCTTCACTACCATCCAGCGAGGGAGGTCTATTGAATCTCGTAATAACTTTAACACAGTATCGGGTGGTAATTGAAGCTGTCCGACTTCAACCGACGATTGCTCCAAACGAATATTCCCATTCTCTTCGACAAAAGGTTCGAAATACATCTTTACAGGAAGAGTTAATGAGAAAATGGTTAACTCAGAGCTTAAAATAATTTGCTCCTCTACACTCAATTGAAGGGGAATAGGCTTATCATCCATCGCTGTAGCTATAAAAGTATTTGCTATTCCCTGAAAATCTTCCTTAGAGACATTTACAGTTAATACATGTCCGGAAGGGTCAGGTGTAGTAATACTTTCAACGTCAACATTTTCCGTTGGAGATGTAATCCAGTACAAAAGGGTTCCTATACTCCCTGCAATGATTAATAATAATAAAAAAAAGGCAATCATCCACTTATTCATCTAAACCAGCTCCTCAAAAGAACAATTCCCTACTTTGCTCATCTATCAAACCACAATTTTCTAAAGAATTTACTACGTTATCTACTATCAGCTCATACCCCTTGCTGTTCGGATGAAAAAAGTCGGTATGATAGACTAAGTTTGCATTAGAATCAAACAAAGTATCAATAGGTGCATAACAAGCATTTGTATTACTATAGGATAGCGATTCTATAGTGTCGTTCCAATCTGTTATGATTTGATCTACTTCGCTCGTTTCATCTGTAACTATGGTAATAGGGTTATAAATTCCAATCATTATTATTGGAGCACTACTATTAACCTCTCGAATTTGCTCTAAGATTTCATCATAATTTCGCTCAAAACGCTGTAATTCCTTTTGAAATGCCTCAATCTGAAGGTTAAAGAGATCTTTTCTAAATACCTTCATGACATCATTTCCACCAATGGTAATAGTGATTAAGTCTGCTTTACGAAGTTGATGATCGATTTCTCCATCTTTTAACAACTTTAGAAGTTGGTCACTTCGTCTTCCTCTTTTAGCAGTATTGGTTAACACGACATCTTCTATTCCCTTGTATTCTAAGATTTGATTTTTTAATCTTCCAACGTACCCATTCTTCTTTAGTTCATCTCCTACCCCTTGAGTAAGAGAATCTCCAAGACCTACAAGTTCTAATGTTCTCGGGAAAAATTCAGGCGGAATAATATATTCTTCAAATAAGACCGTTTCCTTTATCGGAAAGCTAACTTCTTCTATTTTTTCTGGCGCACAGCTAGCTAATAAAGAAATACAAACAAGAATAATTAAAAATTTATATTTCATATCTAACCCCTTTATTTAACTCCATTTATATACAAGATGATGTAAAACTATAAATAAAAGCAGGGAAAATTTGATCTTCCCTGCTTTGGCATTATTCTGTCATATACATAAATCCAATGGCACCTGGACCAGTATGCGTACTAATCACCGGGGAAGTAAAGGACACTTGAATATCTTTGAAACCCGAGTCTTTTATTAATTCCATTAAGGGTGTAGCCATAGACAATCCATTAGCATGAGAAATACCTACCGCTTTTACAACTTTACCTTTAGTGTCTTCCATAAACTGTTTAAACAAATAGTTGACTACTTGCTTATGACTTCTAGCTTTTGCCACAGGAGTATAAACTCCATTCGCAAGGCTCGCAATGGGTTTAATAGAAAGTAAAGATCCAATCATTGCTTTTCCCTTTCCAATACGTCCACCTTTCACTAAATTATCCAAAGTATCTACTACTACATATAGATCTGTTTTAGTGCATATGTCTAATACCTTCTCAACAATTGCATCTTTTGTAGCTCCATTAACAGCCATTTTAGCAGCTTCTTCCACCTGGAAATATAAAGCAAAGGAGATAAACTTGGAGTCAATAACAGTCACATCAGAATCTGTCAGGTCAGCAGCTGTTTGAGCAGATTTGACAGTACCACTCATACCACCGGTCATATGTATTGAGATAACTTGATCTCCATTCTTACCAAGTCTATCGTATAGCTCTTTGAACACCCCTACTGCAGGCTGGGAGGACTTAGGAAGTTCTTTAGAAGTACTCATCTTTTCTAAAAATTCCTCTGGTTGAATATTAACCCCATCAATATATGACTCCCCATCAATCTGAATCGTCAAAGGTACTACATGTATATTATACTTTTCAATTATCTCTTTAGTTAAATCAGCTGTAGAGTCTGTAACTATATGAACCTTTGGCACTGTATATCCCTTCCTTCCTAAGTATATTATAAGAAGAAAGATGTTAATCTGTAAACTATTTATGCCTGCTTTGAAGCTCATTAATTTTATTTGCAATAATTATATGTAAGTCTTCTTTTATTTGTTCTGAATTACTTACTTGAATCGTTTCTTTACTATATGAAGGAAGGATACTAATTTGAACATGTGCTGGACTAATTTTATTATTATTTTTCTCCATAATATTAGAGGTTCCATGAATCGCGATAGGAACAATAGGAACATCTGCGTCTTTAGCAATACGGACAAATCCCGATTTGAAGGCTCCTATCCCCTGTCCCTTACTTCTAGTTCCCTCCGGAAACATTAAAATAGAATGACCGTTTTGTAAATGTGATACTGTATCCTGAATTGATCGATAACTACTTTTTCGGTTTGTCCGGTCTAAAAACACACAATTCATTTCTTCCATCCATTTAGCTACTAGTGGGACCTTTTTTATCTCTATTTTAGAAATAAAGCCAAAAGGTTTTGGTATGTGTGTTAAAAGAGTAGGAATATCAAAGTTTCCTTCATGATTGCTTACGAATAAAACCGAGCCCTCTGGGAGGTTTTCCAATCCTTCTACAGTGAATTCGCTTTTTGTTCTTTTAAGAACACCACTGGCCCATTTTTGTGGTACTTCGTGGACAAGCAAGTCATATTGCTCTACTGATAGTAACCCTTTTTTAGACTTAATTTTGTTTAGTTTTGGAATGCTTATTGGTAAATAGCCAAACAAAAACCCAAAAGTTCTTAAAGAAGAAAACAACTTATTCACTAACCTTTCTATCGTAAACCAAATATACGTAAGTTATTCCGTCAGATGTCTTCATCTCTTCCGACTTCTCAGTAAGTACCCATTCATCGGAGCTATATGGTGGGAAGTAAGTATCACCTTTGAATGTTTGTTGAATGAATGTGATATATAGTCTGTCCGCTTTTGGTAGGATTGCTCTAAAAATCTGCTCTCCTCCAATTACCATAACCTCGTCGTGGTGACTCTTCGCCAATTCGATTGCATCCACTAAATTGTTTACTACCTCTGCTCCCTCGACTTTATAAGAGGAGTTTCTAGTAACAATTATACTTTTTCTACCTGGTAATACTTTCCCTATCGATTCATATGTATTCCGTCCCATAACCATTGCCTTGCTCATTGTTTTTTCTTTGAAATATGCTAAATCACCAGGTATATGCCAAGGCAAGTCTTTGTTATAGCCAATTACTCGATTTGGATCATGAGCTACGATTAGTGATATCATTAGTAATCTCTCCTTTATACAGCAATTGGTGCTTTGATTTTTGGATGTGGATCATAGCCTTCTATAGAAATGTCTTCGATTTCAAAATCAAAGATGGAAGCTTTTTCTTCATTTAAGACTAATGTCGGCAAAGCACGTGGTGTTCGTGATAGTTGCGTTTCCACCTGTTCATAGTGATTTGAATAAATATGAGCATCACCTAAAGTATGCACAAAATCTCCAACTTCTAATTTACATTCTTTTGCTATTAAATGAACAAGTAAAGCATAGGAAGCAATATTAAAAGGAACTCCTAAAAAAACATCAGCACTTCGTTGATAGAGTTGACAGGACAATTTTCCGTTCGCTACATAGAATTGCATAAAGGTGTGACAGGGCGGTAATGCCATATCATCGACCTCAGAGGGATTCCAAGCAGTAATGATATGTCGTCTGGAATCAGGGTTCTTTTCTAATCCATCTATCAAATTTGCAAGCTGATCAATCGTTTCACCGTTTTTACCAGGCCATGAGCGCCATTGTCTACCATACACCGGACCAAGGTCTCCAAATTCTTCTGCGAAACCCTCATCAGATAGAATGTTGTCACAGAAAACCTTCATTTGTTGATCCACTAAAGCCTTAAATTCAGGATCCTTCGAAGCTCGAACACCAAAGTTTGTCATATCTGGACCATTGTAAGCATCACTATTTACCCACTTTTCAAATGCCCATTCATCCCAAATATGGTTATTGGCCTTAATTAAGGTTTTAACGTTGGTATCTCCCTTTAAAAACCATAATAATTCACTTACTATCAAGCGAAAAGCAGTTTTTTTAGTAGTCATAAGAGGAAATCCTTTTGAAAGATCAAAACGCATTTGATAACCAAAAACACTTTTTGTTCCCGTTCCTGTTCGATCCCCTTTTTCAATCCCATGTTCTATAATGTGCTTACATAAATCTAAGTATTGTTGCATTTCCTTGCTCCTTTCCTTTTATAGCAAAAAAGCTCTCATCTAGGAGAGCCATTTAGGTGGGGTGTTCTTAGACCAATAAATTTCACCTAAAGCATAATGCTTTGAATATTTATCCTCTGCTAGGTGATAATGAAAATTAAAGTAGTAACCATCTAGCGGTTTTTTATCTGTTCTAACATGAAAACGCATCAAATCTTTTTTTGTAGTTTCATCAAAAATATGGAATATTTTTTCGTAATATTCTCCAGAAGGCTGTTCTGTTATAGCTAGATTAGCTGCTTTTTGATCGTCAACAGAAACTAATGTTGTATTAATTGCCTGTTGAATTCTAGGAAAAATAACTTCATCAAACTCATTTTGAATAACAGGGCCTATTCTAGCACCAAACTTAATGTAAGCTTGTTCTTTAGCGGCCAAAGTAATCTTTTCACTATAATCAATGGATTCTTTAAGACTAACCTGGTCATACTCTACCGTATGCTTCTCTGCAGAGACCGACTTCATCGGCACTTTGCTCTCTAACAGTTGCTCCCAAATAACATGGTTAGGTGAGATCAGTCCAAATGTTAGAAATGCCACAGTAATAATAATCGATTTTTGGAACCATTTTTTCATGTTTAATCACCTTCAATTATGTACAATTTAGTAAAAGCAATATTATAAACATATACGAAATCGAGAACAAAAGGTTTCATCTTCCTAGTATTCATTGTACAATAAAAAGGGTAAACAATCAGTAGTTTTTTAAACTAAGGAGGAAATTCTTATGAGCACAGATATTATCATTGGAATCGGATTTTTATTTTTATTAGGTTATTTAACTTCTTTAAACTTCACGCACTGATTTAAAAGTAAATAGTTCATTATTCTAAAACAAAGAGGGAAGCGACTTGTATAGTCACTTCCCTCTTTGTTTTATACTTCAATTATTCCGTAATGAAATTTGGAACTTAATCTTGTCAGTCGGGTAAAACCAAAATCCTCAAACATAGGAGAGCGGAAATGCGCCTTTAAAACCACTCGCTTCTTGGCAACTCGCTTCGCTTGCTCGACCCACTCTGTATAAAGAGTTCCAATAGCCCCTATTTCTCTAAGGGCTTGAAAATTATTAGACTCGGCTATTTCCTCTTCAAACATCGGATCCATATACACAACATCAAATGAGTTATCCTTTACCGTTTTTAAAAAGTCTACAGCATCTTGATGAATCACTTGAATTCTTCGCATGGAATTTTCTAATTCACTAAAATCCGTTTCATAGCTTTTTAATCCTCGATTAATAATATAAGCAATCATCTTTTCCTTTTCTAGTGCAACTACTTTTCCAGGATCTCCTACTGTGTAAGCAGCAATTAAGCTATCAGAACATAGACCAGCTGTAGTATCTAAAAACCTTTCCCCCAACTTTAAGCCTGTTGCTTCAAGGAAAGGGTCTTTTCCCGCTTTTAACAATCTTTTTAAACGAAAGGCTGCAGAATTTGGGTGAAAGAAAAAAGGAGTGGTCGAACCATATGCAAAAAACTCCAGCCTTTCCTTACCAACTACTAAAACATCCGCTAACTGCTCCTTTTGTATTTTTTCCACTGACTTTTTATTTCGGTCTATGAAGTTTATACATAAATCAGCAGCTATATCTTTTGCTACCCGAGTATATTCGGGATTCGTTCTTCCAGCAGTCGTTATAACTGTTTTCATTTAAGCAATTATGTCAGTGAGAACACCTGTCAGGTGGTCTTTGATTGTTTCCATAGAGTTACTTTCAATTTGCTCTCTAGAGATAAAATAAGCTAATTCTCCATCCTTCCATATAGCAATGGAAGGTGAACTTGGTGGGACTTCACTAAAATAATCTCTCATAGTAGCAGTCGCCTCTTGATCTTGTCCTGCAAAAACAGTAACAAGATGATCTGGTTTCTTTGGTAATTCGCCAATCGCTTCAGTAACAGCAGGTCTTGCGAGCCCCGCTGCACAACCACATACCGAGTTAATCACTATTAATGACACACCTTCTTCTTTCATATGCTCATGCACTTGATCAGGTGTAGTCAGCTCTTTAAAACCAGCATTCGTCAGCTCACTTCTCATTGGTTTAACTACTTGCTTCATATATTCATCATATGCGTTCATCTCTTCGCCCACTTTCACGTATGTTCAATTACCCATTCTTAAAGGGTATTCTATTTTCTATTCTACTTTTGTTTAAGTTTTTTTTCACTCATTTTTACTTATAGTACATTAACCTCTTGATAGTCTAGTGCTATATTTCCCTTAAATCCTTTATTTTTAACTTATCTGTCTCACTCATCCCTGCTTATGTCGCCGTCTGGCGCTCCAATTCAATACATGGAAACAGCTTGAGCATCGATAAAGCGCAAATAATTTCCTCGTATCAACAAAGCTTAAAACTGTCCCCAACCTCAATTTTATAATCTATTTATGTTCTTAATAGCCATTTGAATGTTCCTAAAGAATTATTAGTCAAAATCCACCAATAACTTTAACAAAGCTTTTTTTATGAGAAAGTATTCGGTATTACAAAACATAATTCAAAAACAAAAAACCGATGGCATAAAGCCACCGGTCTCAATTTAATTATTTTTGAAAACCGCTCATTTGTCCTTGAGCTTGAGCTACTAAACGCTTAGTAATTTCTCCGCCAACGGATCCGTTAGCACGCGCTGTAGATTCTCCTCCAAGTTGTACTCCAAATTCTTGAGCGATTTCATATTTCATTTGGTCAAGAGCTTGTTTAACACCTGGTACAAGTAGTTTGTTGTTGTTGTTTGACATTTCTCTCACCTCCTTGTGAGATTATATTGTGCCAAATCTTTTGATATATACAAGAAATAAAATTTTAGACAAAAAACTTTTTCAAACCTTTTAACTGCATTGTTCTAATGATTATGGTTATCCTTTATATCAAAACCAAAATTTTAAATGAAATATTTTAGGCTCCTTAAACTTTAGCTCGTTAATATTCACCTATTTCCTACTTCTTACATAATCTGAAGGGAAAGCTTAAAGGAGTGAATATTTATTGATTAAAGTGCACCCAGTTGACATTGACGGAAACACATTTATAGCTGTTTCAGTTGAGCTTCCAAAAACGACTTTGCTAACCGTTTCCAATGACAAAGGTTACATTATGTGTGGAGCATTAGATGTTGGCTTGCTCAATGAAAAGTTAAAAGATAGGAACATAATTGCAGGCAGAGCTGTAGGAGTAAAAACAATTGAACAGCTTATAAATGCTCCGCTGGAATCCGTTACTTTAGAGGCAGAGAAATTAGGTATTGAGACTGGAATGATTGGAAGAGAAGCATTACTAAGAATGCTTTAAAGCTGCCCTTCCAGCAAAAAGTAAAAGCCATATCTTAAACTTCTCCTTAATTTCAGCACTCTTTAGGACATCATATCTAATACATGTACTTGTAAGAGGATGACCGTGTTTTTATGATCATCCTCCTTTTAGTTAGTATGTAGTTAAATTATATAAGTATTTATTTTTCAAGGTTTTTGATAAAAGGAAAACATCGATAACAAATAATCATAATTCCATAAGCGCTATTATTCATTCCAAGTTTCTACATGCTCAATAGGAACCTCAGCTGCCTTTACCCTCCACCTGATGCTTGATGCTACATCTAATACATGAGTGTTCTCTTTAATCGTAAACTTTTCTCCATTATTAAAGTAAAAGCTGTAATAAGGAAGTTCCTCAGATTTTTCGTCTACCATATAATAGGAAACCTTATTTAACTCTTCCCACTGATAAATTTCTTTTTCTGTTGAAAACATTTTTCTATAAGAAATTTGGTCCTCATTAAGTGAAATATATGACAAGGAAGCATAATAAAACGTTACCACGCTTAAAGCAAAAGCAATTAATGCGGTTGGAATAGAGATCTTCCAACTTTTTAATAACCCCAGAAGAACAAAACACAAAGCAAACGTAAAAACACTTATCCCCAATACCCAATAATTAATAGATGGTACATAAGTAAGCCACGAGTTTCTATCATAATAGATAGTATCGGCTACAATATTTGGCATTAATAAAATATAAATTGGTGAAAATAAAACCACGCATGCAGCAATTACTAAAAAAATATGTTTTATATTATATTCTCTTCTCATACCTATCCCCTTTGTTTACATAATTTGCTATTACCTAATATTATCATATTTTACCGAATGTTATGAATATTTTTAAAAACAAAAAAGTCAGTGAGATATCTCACTGACTTTTTGTGTTAAATATTTCTTAGTTCTCTTCTGTTTCTTTTACAGGCTCCTCTAATTCAGCTGGTTTTTCTACCGCTGGCTGTGAAGAGGTTGGAGCATCAACATTAATAAACAATTTACCTGCTGCTTTTTGACGTGTTTCATTTCCAAAGCCATCAATTGCTATTACTTCGATTACTGCTCCATTTGCTACTGTATCTGCTGGCACTGTCCAATAACCAACATAATGGCCATTACCAGTTTCCATCATTGGTAATTCTGTAGCATTTTGTACATCTCCAACATTTGTAAGTGGCATATGAATAACAAATGTAGGTTTTAAACCAGGCTCACTGTCAAATTCAATTTTAACACTACGGCCAGTTTTAAGATTTAAATCTGTTGCTGGTTTTAGGTTAGAGATTTCTGGAGCAATGGAGTCAGTAGTAACCTTAATTGTCTTAGTTTCTACATTTCCTGCTGCATCCTTCGCCTCTACAGTAATTTCATTTAATCCTTCTTCTAAAAGGATACGTTTAGAGAATTTGCCGTTAGTTACTGTTGCTGGTTGTCCATTTACATGAACATATTCCAAATTAGCATCTGCAATAGTACCTTCTACAGTAACACTTTCACGATTTGTTTTTTCTCCATCAACTGGTTTTGTAATAGTTAATTCAGGCTTTTGAGTGTCTAAAGTAACTGTTACTGGTGCAGACTCTCCAGTTTCACGACCATCTAAAGTAGATACAACTGTAAATTCATTTTCACCTTCTGTTAATACTGCATCAAGTGCGAATTTACCGTCATTACCAACCTCAGTAGATCCTACTACTTCACCATTTTGCTTCAACTCTATAGTTGTAGTTGGTGACGCAGATCCTTCTATTGTAATGTTTTCTTCGTTAGTCACTAAACCTTGTTCAGGTGAAGTGATAACTGGACCTACAACCTCGTAGCTTACACGAGCTCGGATCATATAGTTACCCTCAGCAGCAGGTGCAGGAGTCCATGCACCTGAAACTCCTTGGTAGCTTCTACCAGCATTTGGTCCATCTTCATCTGTAGCTAGACCTGGAGTGTTAGGGTTTGCAAATGTTTGGCGATACACCATATGGAAGTCTCCATTTACAACGATGTTGTGTTCCGTTAAGTCAACAACCGTCCAATCACCATTACGTAATGCTGTTGCATTAACAGGACCAGCAATCATTTTCCCTGGTGCTCCATCAATACCACTTGCATCCCAAACTTCTACTGCGAATGCTGTTCCACCTGGTACTGGCCATTCTGTTGTCCAGAATTTAAATACTCCATCTGTTACAATTCCACTTTCCTTACCTTCAGGAAGTGACATTTTTACAGACCATGCATTTCCAGCTGCGTTAAATGCTCTTGCATTTTCTGCAGTTCCATCATCGTAACCAATTTCCCCACCTGGATAAGTGTAAAAAGGTTCTAAAGCAATATCTTTTGTAATTGGCTCACCGTCAATTGTTACAGGAACTTCTTGACCATGGTAGCCACGAGCGATAACTTTTAACGTGTACTCTCCTACATATGCAGTAATCTCATAGTTACCATTTTCATCAGTAACGACTGGTGAGATATTTGCATCCTCTACTAGAAGAATAGTTGCTCCAGCAATTCCTTCTCCTGTAGAAGCATCTGTAATTGTACCGCTAATCGTATTTTGTTCAACTTCATCTAAAGTAAAGTTTGCAGTTGCTGTTTCATCTGCTTCAATCACTACTGATTTTTCTTCAGACTCGAAACCATAAGCTTCTGCTTTTACTGTAAATGTACCTGCAGCATGGGTCATTGAGTAAGAACCATCTGCTGGGTTTGTGTAAACAGAGCGATTTGTTTCAAGTACGCTAACTTGTGCACCAAGTGGTAGTAATGCAGGAGCATTTGTATCTTCCACTACTGGTGGCGCTGCCTTTACTTCAGGTAAAACAGGTTTAATTTTATTTGGATCTACTGCCGGTTTTTTCACGTCAATATCTTTTTGATTGTTATTTCCTTTACCGCCTGTGATAGCTGAATTTCCATTGTTGCTATTTCCATTGTTATTACCTTTTCCTTTTGAAACAGTACCAGTTTGAGAAACATCCGTTAAAGCTACGTCATCAATATACCAACCGTCTCTTTGTACACTTCCATCAGAAAATGCATTAAATCCAAGATAGATACGTTGACCCGCATATTCAGAAAGGTCTACCTCTACATCTCCCCATGCTGTAGATATTCCTGTAACCCTTAATAACTGTGTCCAGTTTACTTGGTCAGTAGAAACAACTATATGTCCATAATCCCAAGCTGTACCAGATGAAGCTTGTTCAAAATTATGCCACTGCTTGAACTGAAGATATGAATTTCCTTCTGGCAAATCAATTGGAGGTGCCACAAGTGTTGCGTTCATATTATTTGCATACTGACCAGCTAGATTAGTAGCATATACCTTTTCTCCAGATGCTGCATTTCCAGGACCAGATGTTGGTACGCCCCACTCCCAGCTGTTTTGGTTCCCAAAAGAGTACCATCCAGTTGGTTGTGCTTCAAAATCTTCTGAGTATCCTACAGTAACGCCAGGTTTTACTTCTATTGTATACTCTTCACTTGTTACTTCGTTGTTACCAAAATCTGTTGCAGTCCAAGTGTATTTAAAGGAAGTGCCTGTGATTAGATCTCCAGGGACCACTACTGTGTATACTCCAGACTTAAAGTCACCAGATGAGCGCCCAGCTTCGATTTCTTGCCAAGCTCCGTTTTCATCTTGATATTTTAATACTACAGAAGAAACACTAATATCATCTGTAACATTTGCAGTTAAAGTTAAAGCCATACCTTCATATGTTTCAGAAGGAGCAGAGTGTTCAAGAACTGGCGCTTCATTATCCTCGCCCTCTTTAGTTACTTGTCCTTTTAAAGTACCAAGTCCAGTAAGAATAGAAGACACTGCAGCTTCAGCATCTACTAAACCATATCCATAGCCATGGTTTGGCACTGTTGTATATTGGGTATCTGTTAAAGGAATAGCTGTATTTAATAAAATCTCTTCCATTTGATCTACGGTAAGATTTGCATTTACCTGTCTAAGTAATGCAGCAACACCAGATACAGCTGGTCCTGCCATAGAAGTTCCATTCCAACCACCTTCATATCCGCCACCAGGGATAGAAGATCGAATGTTGACTCCTGGAGCTGAAATGTCAGGTTTAATCTCAGCATATGGAGATGGACCGCGAAGAGAGAAACTTCCAACTATATTGTTAATATCCGTTGCGCCAGTTGCGAAAGACTCAGGATAGTTAGATGGTGCCGCTACTGAACCAGGCCCACCTGGGTTAGAAAAAGTAGTATTTCCTGCAGAGAATTCTGGGAATATTTCAGCAGCACGCCAGTTGATTACAACATCGCGGTACCACTCATCTAGTCCTGCTCCGCCACCCCATGAGTTGTTGACAACATCTGGAGCTAAATCTACTCGTGTATTTCCACTTGCATCAGTAGGAGCTAATATCCACTGTGCAGCTTCTAATAAATCAACGTCAGAACCACCGGAAGCTGTAAATGCTTTAACAGCAATAAATTTAGCACCTGGAGCAACACCAATTTGATTAGAACCGTTTGGCTCACTACCTACCATCGTTCCAGTTACGTGCGTTCCATGATCTTGATCATCGAAAGGTGTTGGACTTGCTGAAGAAGTCGCATCAAACCAGTTAAAGTCATGTGATACTTGACCTGTTGCTTTGTTGTACCCACGGTATTTTTCTTTAAGGGCTGGATGATCCCATTGAACACCCGTATCAATACTTGCGACTACAGTACCAGATCCATCAATGCCCATTTCCCAGACTTGTGGTGCCTTAACTCGATCAATATTCCATTCTACATTTGCGACCTCTGCTTTAGGTGCTACTGCATCTTTTGTTTTAGTAACAAACAGTTGTCGTGTCTCATTGGGAAGTATCTTTTCTACCTCAGGAAAAGTAGCTATTTTTTCAGCAATTTCTTTTGTCGTTGTTACAGACATCCCATTTACGATATAATAAGATTCTAAATCGCTAGCATTTCCTTTGGAAACTTCTTGTTCAAGAAACTCCATCACAGTTTCTTGTGATTCCATGGAAGTGGTTTTTAGTTCTGACACAACTGCTGACCTCTGAATCAGCTTTGTGTTATGAGCTGAAAGATTTTTCGACTCGGCATTTTTTCTAGCCTCTGAAGCTACTTTTGCCGAGTCAGCCTTTTCTTTAAACTTTATCAAGAAAGTAACCTTTTCATCTTCTTTAAAGTCTTCTAGTAATCTACTGCTCATTTTATCCTTGACAGAAATACTGTTCGGACTTGAATCTCGCAATGACTGGTGCAATTTGCTGCTTGCTTCTGCACTAACTACATTGGGAGCGATCAGTGAAAATGTCATAAGTAAAGTTGCTGCGATACTGACGGCCTTGTTTCGTTTAGTTCGTCTACTGCTCCTACTCAACTTTCATTCCTCCTCTGATTTTAGCTGGATCTTTTACTCCTACTAATCTAGGTTCTTTACCACATAGGAAACACAAAAACACCCTTTCCCCCTTTCCTAATTGTAAGTTTAGGTAAACAGATTCCATGGTGTCTGAACAAAAGCTCTTGATGTATTTACAACTATATACTATAATTCAAAGGATTTTTGTCGAATTTTGACGCTAACTAGTTCAAATATTCCAATTTGATTGTATACGCCTACTTTACGCTTATTTTTTGTAGGTATTTAGATCTTTTCGGGAGAGACAAAATTTTAAAAATAATTCTTAAACCCTTTATTCTCAAAGGACAAGGTTATTTTAAAATTTCAGTAAGAATTAGTTTATTCTGAAAAATGAATAAATTAACCTAAATAGAGATCTTTTTTATTGCTTAATCACTCCATTTAATACCTTCTAGGTATATATACTTTTCATTATTAAATTAAAAAAGGGCATATATGAAAGGTTTCTTATGCGTTTTAATTATTTACAACGATTATTAAGAACCATTTTTTAATCATTACTTAATACCCAACACAAATTAATGTTTAACTATTTTTCTAAACAACTCTTTTTGCGTGAATAGTGCCTTTTAAACATTTCCACTATTTTGCAGAGAATCCGACATTTTAAAAAAACACAAAAAAGGAAGCAAATGGAGTTATTTGCTTCCTTACACATTATTCCTTCTAGGGATTTACAAGTGACCATATACGGACCTTCTTCCTCTTAGAAAAATGAAGAATAGGTGTATTGTTTTCTACAAAAATAGATTGATGAGATAACATTGTATTCAAATTAAAATTTGCTTCAGCTTTTTGCAATTGCCATGGCTCATGCAAAATGTCACACCGTTTGACTTCTTCACTTCCATTTACCGTGTATAGACAATAGCGTTCAGCCATCCATTCGTCAAATGAACCTTTTTGTGGATAATAAGGATCTGAAATTGGCTTATAGCTACAATTTAAAAGAGCTCCACTATCATCTAATCTTTTACTATCATAATTTACAAATTCCTCTTTATAACTGACATTCATATCAGCTACTACGTAAGGCAAATGATATAAGGTTCTTGCTCCACTCACCGCCAGTAAATTGGTGGTATCCATGCTTATGAAATACACACCTGGCTTACCATCTACTGAGACGTACGTTCTTACATTAAGTTCAGGAAAAGCTGATATTCCAGGAATCGGGGGTACTGCCTTCATCCTGCTTTTGGTAATTTGGAAAGGAACAATGCCAATCCATCCGACATCATCAAAAGAATCAATTGTTAAGGCCTCTGGGACTAAGCTTCGTAGTTTATCCATTTTAATCGGGTAGTGTGCAAATAAGAGATCGTTCCAAGTTTGTTGCATTACCCAGGGCAGGCTTGGAAGCGGCCACTGACGGTGACTGTCATCCCAACCACCTTCTTCTATTTTTGAGTGATATTTCATACTTTTATCACCTCATTAACATTTATTATTCTGTATAAGTACCCTGCTGAGTTTAAATTATTCGTGAGTTAGGGTATCGATTTATTTAATACCTAATTACTCCAATCAATATACTTATCTTGTTTAATTTTTAATATAAAAAAAGCCCCACTTCTTCAACAGTGGGGCCCGATTTTTTATATAAAATCGGATGAGAAAGACGAAGGGAGATCTTCTTCAGCTATCAACTGTTTCTCATACCAATATTATACCCATTATGAGCATTTTTATTTACTAGTAATTAATTACATTTAGTAATTAATATGGAATAAAAGGGTTTGAAATTACTTTATGTGTAATTATTATCCTTTGAATAACAAATACCTACCTATAATATTCCTCTTTTAACCAATAAAATAATATTTTTGTTTATCTTTAAAACTTTAGTCAAGTATTTTAACTTTCACCGATTGACGACCCCAGTTAATCGCATCATTATAAGAAGGCATGTAAACATCTATCTTATTTCCTTTTATTGCGCCTCCAATATCTCCAGCAATGGCTTCCCCATAACCTTCAACCCAAACTTTGGAACCAAGAGGTATGACAGTAGGATCTACTGCAACCACTTTTTGATTGGGGTTCGCATTTAAGTCGATCCCCGTTGAAGTAATTCCTGAACAGCCTTCACAGGAAGCAGTGTATGCAGTAGCGGTTACGGTTAATTCTTTTACATCCGTTGATGCTGCTGGTTTACTAGGGGTTGAGCTATTAGCTGAACTCTGAGATGCACTCACTTGTGGCTGCACCTTATCTCCACTAACGACTAGCTTATCACCGGGGTGTATTAAGTCATCTATAAGTTGGTTACTTGTCATTAGTTCGGTAACGCTCATCCCATACATAACCGCAACACCATAGATAGTGTCTCCCGAAACAACTGTATAAGTTCCTGTAGATTCCTCTACCTGTAATTGTTGTGATGGGTATATAATTGTTGAATCTAAATCGTTCCATACTTGTATATTTTCTACACTGACATTATTCTCTTGTGAAATTGACCAAAGAGTGTCACCTTTTTCTACCGTGTGAACACTTGATGCAGAAGCTTGTCCTGCTGTCCCTACTGATAGTGCCGCAATAGCAGTTAGTGCTACAATGTGTTTTTTCATAAAATGAATTTCCTCCTTTTCACTAACGACCCCTAGCTTAACATGTTAAGATGACAAAGGTATTTCAGGATAGTGTTAGGGAGATAATAAATTTATGACAGAAAAAAACTGCATGTTACAAATGACTACTCGCTGAAATCTTTCTAAAAATTTTAATTGTTCCTTCATATTCATTTGCTGTCGATGACATATTTCCCCTTTATTGCTTTTCTTTATCTAACACAAAAAACACCCCTACCATCTCTGGTAAGAGTGTCTATATATCTTGCTATAAAATTCTTATTAGGAAGCCGCCTTTGCCGTATCTTATATGAAAGTTTTAAACCACCACTCCTCAAAGTGGGTGTTCGCAGATACCTTCTTTGCATGTCTTCATTGTCTAAAAGAGAATGAAGCTTGTCATTCCGGCTCTATATAAAACTCCCTGTTACAGCATAAAGGTTAAAACTTAATATTCATACGCACAATGCAGCTTGTATTCATATATTAAACCTTTTGTACTCATATTTCAAGTGAAATTAATTCTTATCTTACCAATTAATAGACAACATTTATGTATAATAGATGTACAAGTTGCAATCAGTAAGGATGTGAGTAAGATGCCTGATGATCGAAAAAAGGAAAAATGGGAAGAGGATATTGATGATGAAGAATTGCAGCAATTAGTTTTGGAGGCACAAGCTGAGGCACTGCTCAAAGCTAAAGAGGAAAAAAACCTTCCTACACGAAAGCGCCCATTTCCAAAGTGGATCTTTTACTTGATGGCATTGGTCTTATTTATTAATACTTTTGGTATTATCTTGCAGGTTTACTCCATTCCGGCTATTGAATTCGTCAAAACGTCAGCTCGCCTATCAGCTCAGGAGAATATAGCAGAGTATAAGAAATCGGTTGTAGTTGTTCTCACAGACGATAGTAAAGGCACTGGATTTTCCATTTCAGAAAACGGGATCATTCTAACCAATTATCATGTAATTGAAGACAAAAATAATATTACTGTCGGCTTCCCTGATGATGGGCGATTTCGAGCTGATGTGATAGAATCCTATCCCGAAATTGACTTAGCCGTTTTGCAAGTCTCCAGCAATGAAGACTTCCCGTATTTAACCTTAGCTGAGCAAATGGAAGCTAAGCAAGGTGATCCTATCATCTTTATCGGCAATCCATTGCACTTTACAGGGATAGCCAATGAGGGAACATTAATAGAACCCTACCAATTAAGTGACTGGGATGTACCTATCATGATGATGGAGGCCCCTGTGTACAGAGGCAATAGTGGAAGTCCGGTGTTTAATCAAGAAGGCCTTGTTATTGGTATAGTTTTTGCTACCCTGGAGCATGAAAGCCATGGTAAGGTTGGTTTGTTTGTACCTATAGAGGAATATTACAAGGCTACTACTAAATAGGTTAAGTTAGATAAGCTGATTATCATCCGGCCCACGACATAATGCAATGACTAGTGATAATTAAGTCATTTGCAAAGAGCTCTACAGACAATAATAACGCCCCCAGAATTTTACGGTTTGTAAAACTCTGGGGGCATCTTCAGTTTTTTTATAATGATTATAAAAATTTCTCTCTCCAACGCAGTCGTTCTTTTTCATTTAACTGCGTTTCTAGTGCTTCGTCCCATTGATCGGTCAGCGTATTCCATACTCTTGCGAAAAACAGGTCCTCCTGCTCATTATAAATAATGTATTCTAAGCACGGGATATCATCAATGTACATTTCAGTAGATGAGATAATTTCGGAAATGATTATTAATTCCTCTCCTTCATGATCTTCCATGTTAGATTGATGTAGAGCGTCTAACAGAATTGCTTGTTCTATAGCCAGCTTTTTTTCATCTTTAGCGTATCTATACACCTGGAGCAGCTCCTCACCTTCTGAGGCAGGCTTTATATCTCCGGTTAAAAAATTATTATGGGTAGGACTAAACAGTATATGATGTGTCCCAGGTTCCTGCTCCTCTTCGAAGATTCCCTGTTCTAGTTGTTGTTTACCTTTTGCCGTTAGTACAATATTAGCTTCTCTTTTTTCTATTAAACCTGACTTTCTCATAACCTCTATTAAATCATCGATGAATAGCTGCTCCACCATCAACAATTCACTAAGCTGGGCAGAGGTGTTAATATTCGCTTTTTGAAAGGAGATTAACATCATTTTCATCAGTACGTCCATTTTTGTACGCTTCACTCGTTTATATTCCACTTCAATTGTATGGACTGGAACACACCAATTTAGTGATTCCATTATTTTCACCTTAGAATTTTGGTAAATTTCTTTTTCTAAGCGTTTTTGTAATGATTGCATATTTAAACTCCTATGCGACTCCCTTGTCCAATCACATCTGGATCACGAAAGCCTTCCTTCTGTTTTACTATTGTTTTTAAACGACCATACATTTCTCTGGAGCTTTTTTGCTTAGCTCGTTTCGTAAACATTTCCACACTGCCTACTATGACTAGCAGCTCTCTAGCACGAGATAATGCTACATTCAGTCGACGATAATCATTAGCAAATCCAATGTCTCCACTCTTGTCCTGGTTGTTACGTACCATGCTCAAAAGGATGACGTCCATTTCCATTCCTTGAAACTTGTCTACCGTTCCAGTTCTAAAATGCAAATGCTTTAAGTTCATTTCCTGTTGAATGAGTCGATCAATTCTTTTTACTTGTTCACCATAGAAGCTAATAACTCCAATGCTTTTCTTTTCATGTTGCTCCATTCTTCCCTCTTGCTTAGCTTTCTCTGTAGCTTTGTCCAAGTCAATGAGAATCTTTCTAATTGAATCGAGCTCAGCTTGATTGAATCTACTCTTACCGTCCTTCATACGTTCTTCAAAGTATCGTTTTTCATTAGGCATATCAACCCATAGAAGATGGTCGGTTCTTTTGACAATCTCAGAATCTAATAAATGGTCCCTCATCGCATCAGAATCGGTTAGGCCACATTGTAACCTGTAGTTCTCTTCCTCATAAAACGGCGTAATAGTTTCCATAATACTCTCATGCATTCGATATTGAATCGCTAGCATTGTTTTATTGCTCTTAGGTAAATTTTTGAAGAGACGTTCGAAAAGAGACTCTTTGAGCAACTTTTTCAACTCTTCTTTTTCTTCGAAGCTATCGCTTTCTTCAAGAATAGCCTGAAGCGTTTCATCTAACGTATCCTCTCCAACTAATGGAGGAAGCTGATGATGATCACCTACTAGAATAATCTTCTTTCCTTTTAACATCGGCAACAAGAGTTCTGGTGGTGTAGCTTTGGATACCTCGTCAATGATGACAACATCGAAGGTTGGATAATTCTCCATAAATTCTTTTCTAGCAGATGCAACACAAGTAGTCCCAATCACATTCGCATGACGCACATATAGCTTTCTTATCTCATCTAAGTCATGATCGTTAGCTTCCTGTAAAAGAGAAAACCATTCCGTTTGAAGAGCTTGAGTTATAGGTAGGCGCTCTAATTCAATGTGTATCTGCGCACTTTCTTTTTCTAAAGCCGTGTAGCTCTCTTCCAATTTCTTTAATGCATTTTCTGGATTTTGGAGTATGATTTCATCTAAAATCTTTAAGCGCTTTTCCTGGTCTAGACCTTCTGCATTTACCATCTTAGCTTCTTGTTCATTTTTTTGTAGAATATCTTCTTGCTCCTGAAGTTGAGTTTTAAGCTTCTCTAATTCAGCCTTTTTGTGGCCTAACTTCGCGCTGTAAACCGATACTTTCTCCAATGTTTCATCCAGAGCTGCTCTCTTTTTTTGTTTATCTAACAAGCTGGTTTCAAGAGCCTCTTGTGTTGGAAGGCCTTCAAAGTCACCAGATTCAGCGGAAATGTCCTTAATTTGTTTCTCTAAATTGGTAAGTTGGTGTTTCTGATTTGTCCCAACAATTATTAACTCTCTTGTTTGGTTATTAATAGCTTTGAACCCGTTTTCCAATTCAGTGGCTACTTGGGCCTTGATAGCCTGATACTTGGTAATGGAATTGCTCTTAGACAGTTGAATGCTTGCTTGTTGCTTTAAAACAAATTTCTCTCTTACATAAAGACCCTCTAGCAGAATAGCTAATTTCTCAGTAGTCAGCTCTTCTTCATCTGAAGTCATAATATGCTTTAATCTGTTCATAAATTGGTGAATTTCTTTAACCGTGTAGTTGGAATCAAAAACGACACCACTTCTGCCCATATTGCTTTTGACTGACTCTACAGGGTACTTATGTTTTTTTAGTAGTTTTTCTATAAATGCTATGGCCGAGCTCAATCGAGCATTTAACTCCTGCCAATCACTTGAAGACTTTATGCTTTCAATTAACAAATCCAACTCTTCCATCTGGCGGTTAACAAGAAATGATGGAACAATCCCACATAGCTTTAGACGCTCCTTCAGTTCATCCACCTTACGGATTGTTTGGATTTCTTTTTTAAGAGCTTCTAATGCCCCTAATTTTTTTTGAAGTTTTTGATGTTGTTCTCTCGTGTTTTCTATTTCTTGTTGAGCTTTTTGTAAAGAACGTACTGATTTTTGATACAAAATCTGATCTTGGATACTTTCCAATTCCTTCGTTAGCTGCTCCGTTTGTTCTGTTAATTGTTCTATTGAAGGATTAGCTTCCAGGAACTGCTCCATAGCCTTTATATCCTGAGCTAGTTGTTGAACTGCAGGACCAATACTTTGAATAGTGAGTTCAATTTCTTCACATTCCTTTTTTAATGAAACTAAGGCTTTTTTTAATGCTCTTATTTGTTGACTACGTTCATCATACTCGGTCTGTGCTATGACTTTCTTTTCAATAGCTTCTATTAAACGTTGCTTTTCTTCATCAAGACTCTTTGTCTCTAGGACAATATTATTCAATCTGTCTTTTAGTAGGTTTTCTTGAGAAGCATGATGCTCTATTACATTGGAAAGTGTTGCAAGCGTCTGTTCCTTCCAATACTGCCCCACATTTTCTTCTATAAATCTTTTCCCTTCTTCTTCTATGCTCTCCGTTCTACCAAACCGTAATATACGAATTTCTTTGTTAGATAGTAACCTACTAAGGGCATTATCTACCGCTAAGTTTGACTGAGAGGCTACAAGGGTGCGAAGTCCAGCTTTAGCATTCTGCTGACATATTTCGGAAATAACAGTTGTTTTACCCGTGCCTGGGGGACCCTGAATAACATATAAGTCTTCTGCAGACATAGCACCAACGACTGCCTCCTGTTGAAATTCATTAAGCCTATTATGGAATTCCAGTTCTTTTTGTTTATTCGTAATTCTAATTGTAGGACGATCTTCAAATAGAATTTTTTCTAGGTTGGCATTTGCTGCTAAGCCATTCTGAAGATCCTCAAAACCTTTTCGTAGTCGACGTATTTGACTAAGGGTTGCAAAATTACTAAAAACCACTTCCTTAGCTTTAGGGTTCAAACTATTTTTCCTTGCCATTTCCCTAATCCTTGGTCTTAGCTCTATTTCAATCGTGTTTTTATTCCTATTTGCTTTTAATACATCCCCAATGTCATTTTGGTAACCCTTGAAGCTAATGCTAAGCCCTCTTATTTTATTCCATTCGTTACCGTTAACTTCACAGCCTACTAATGACATCCTACTAAAATCTTCGTTAAATATAAGTTTAGAAAAGCTTGCAGTTATATCTGCAATATCCGCATTTCGTTCCTGTATTTTTAAATAACCTTCCCAGCTTGATATCCGCTTCTTCACGTACTCAGAGCGTTCCTCTGCTACAGGTAACTCTCGTATCTTTGTATGTAACTGTATCGGTAACCCAGCACCGTTATTTTTTGATGTAACGAATGATAGGTTAACTGGTAGCCTTCTATTTGTCTGCACCGGCACTCGAGAACCCCGTACATGAAATCCGGTTGCAAGAAACCCATTGTTCTGTAGTACACAGTCCATTATTGCTACCTTGCCATCCAGTTTTTCAGTAAGCTGCAAGTTCTCTATGTTGTCAAAGTATAAGGAAAGCGAGATATTTCCTTGTGCATTAACCGGACGTTTCTCAATGTAAACTTGAAACGATTTTTGTATATTAAAAAAGTCGTGTTCATCAGCTGACCACTCCTGTATTCCTTTGCGAGCATTATTAGTCATCATTAAATTGCAGCGCATTGTTTTTTCTAGAGTTGAAACATTACTCATGAACAGACCTCCTTTTAGATTTTTTAGTCCAACTTTTATATGTTAGCATTTTTTAAGGATTTCTTAAATTATCAATCACTATTTTAATTTGGTTATATTTAGAAAGGTTAATTTTTTTATTGCACTCAACTAGTAAAACACAAACTATATACTCCTTAGTTATCCAACTCACCCTGTAGTAAAATTCCATAAATACAATCTCGCCATGCACATGTTAACGTATCGTAAAAGTTCTCTGCACCCGTCCA
This sequence comes from uncultured Psychrobacillus sp., assembly GCF_938022135.1. Taxonomy (NCBI): domain Bacteria; kingdom Bacillati; phylum Bacillota; class Bacilli; order Caryophanales; family Bacillaceae; genus Psychrobacillus; species uncultured Psychrobacillus sp. The sequence goes on along the minus strand of NZ_CALIED010000011.1, from coordinate 60,100 downwards.
TAAGCAAAAACATTTTAGAAAAGAAAAAATTGTATTATATTAATATAATTTTCTAAATAATTACAATATTATAATTTTTTGTTTGTAATTTTTATTATTTTTCCCTATTATTAAAATACAGTTTTCTAACTTAATATTCAGAAAGCTAGTAAAGTTGAAGGAGGAAGGAAAATGCCAAAGAAAGCTGGAAGTGTATTAAACCCTGCTAGTCCTCAAAAAACCTCTAAAAAAGTGAAAAAAAGCGGAAAGGAACCACCACTTTACAACTATGAGGCTATTGCACACAGCCCTGAATTTGTTGCCTTAAAAAAGAAGAAAAGAAATTTTATCGTTCCAATAACGATTTTCTTTCTGCTATTTTATATTTCTTTACCAATTTTAACGTCTTATACAACTATATTAAACAAGCCAGCAATTGGAGATATAACTTGGGTTTGGGTTTTTGCTCTTGCTCAATTCATCATGACTTGGACCTTATGTATGATCTATGTTCGTAAAGCAGAGGGGTTTGATAAGGATGCGGAAGAAATAATCGAAAAGGAAAAGGCAGGTGATTATGTATGAATGGCATGAGTACAGTCGGTCTTATATTTTTTGTAGGAATCGTAGCATTAACTCTATTTGTCACATACATTGCGTCCAAACGAACTAACTCTGCTAGTGAATTTTACACTGCCGGTGGAGGTTTGTCTGGCTGGCAAAATGGGATAGCCATCGCAGGAGATTACCTTTCTGCTGCATCATTCCTCGGAATTGCCGGAGCTATCGCACTTTTTGGTTTTGATGGTTTTTTCTATAGTATAGGTTACTTAGTAGCATATTTAGTTGTACTTTACATCGTAGCAGAGCCTCTAAGAAATTTGGGGAAATATACGTTAGCCGATATGATTAATGCACGCTTTAACCAAAAGAAAGTACGTGGAGCTGCCGCGATTAGCACTATTACAATCGTTTTGTTCTATATGATTGCACAGCTTGTGGGTGCAGGTGCACTAATACAACTATTACTAGGCATTGATTACTGGATTGCTGTACTAATCGTAGGAACAATGATGACCATCTATGTTCTTTGGGGTGGAATGGCTGCAACGAGCTGGGTACAGATCATTAAGGCTGTATTGTTAATGATTGGGACAGTCCTTATCTCGTTTTTAGTATTATGGAAATTCAACTTTAATATCCTTGGTATGTTCACTGAGATGAAAACGGTTACAGAGCAAGGAGAAAACTTCTTAAATCCTGGAGTAAAGTATACGAATGGCTTGGACACAATTTCTATGATGATCGCCTTAGTATTAGGTACAGCAGGCTTACCTCATATTCTTATGCGATTCTTCACAGTAAAAGATGCTAAAACTGCCCGCTCTTCTGTGGTGTATGCAACATGGATTGTAGGTATCTTCTATGTTCTTACTATTTTCCTAGGTTTCGGAGCTGCTTACTTTGTAGGAGCTAGCGACATTATGTCTGCAAACTCAGCAGGAAACATGGCAGCACCATTACTAGCGCAGGCACTAGGAGGGGATATCCTCATGTCTTTCGTATCTGCTGTTGCCTTCGCCACTATATTAGCAGTAGTAGCAGGACTAGTGCTATCAGGTGCATCTGCATTTGCCCATGATATTTATGGACAAATCATAAAGAAAGGAAAAGCAACTGAAAAACAGCAAATGAGAGCGGCTCGTTTTGCTTCTGTTGGGGTTTCACTTCTATCTATTGTTTTAGCCTTAGGAGCACAAACGATGAATGTTGCGTTCTTGGTTTCACTAGCATTCTGTATCGCTGCAAGTGCTAATTTACCGGTGATCATCTACACCATCTATTGGAAAAAGTTCAATACCACTGGAGCTATGACAGCAATTGTCACCGGGCTAGTTACTGCTCTAGTATTAGTTTCCTTAAGTCCAAACCTTTGGGGAACAGATGGCACTCATTTATTTAATGGTACAGCTCTTTTCCCATTAACTAACCCTGCGATTTTTTCAGTACCTGCTGGGTTCTTGGGTGGCTATATAGGCACATTAATAGGAGCAAGAGCAGATCAGAAGAAATATGCAGAGGTCGATGTCAAAGCAAATATCGGGTTAAAATAAGAAAAAGGCGAAGAGAATTACCTCTTCGCCTTTTTTATTTAGCTGTATCAGGAAATACACGTTGTACTGTATCTGTAAACTCATCAAAGAATCCTTCAACCGGCTCCCCTGCTTTAATCTTTGTTCCGTACTCTTCCATACGGCCAACAAAATCAGGATCCAAAGATACATACACGTTCTCAAAATTTAAATTACCTTTACCTTCTTTAGCTTTTTCAGATATACGAGTTTTTAACTCATCGTTATCTTCTGTTCCTTCTTTCGCTTTAACAGCAACATATGCATTTGTATCCGTCACTAACACATGAGCAACATCTACTTCATCCAATTCTGCAATTTTTGCAGCCACGTCATCTGCTACATCAACCTTTTGATCTCCGTTTGTAGAAACGTCTTTTCCTTCTTCTTCACCAATTTCTCCATCGTTCCCAGTATCAACTGTTGCATTAGGATCCATATTCCCATCTTGAGTTGTATCCGTTGTCGTATCTGTTGTTTTATCATCCTTAGCATCATCATTTCCACATGCTGTTAAGAACCCTATTATAAGAATAGCGATTAATATCTTCATCTTTTTTATCATTTTATTTTCTCCTTTTCAATAAATTATTACAGTCGTATGATGTGAGTTCTGTAAGAAAATATGCACCAAAATAAAAAATAGATTATTTAAATAATTTAAAATAGACTTTCTATTATCTGTTATAATTTTTAGAAGTAATTGTTAATTAAAAATATATAAAAGAGGTGTTTTTAAGATGACTAATGATTTATTTCGAAGATTAGAAGAAGGTTTTAATGACATGGTAACAATTAGAAGGTATTTACATATGCATCCTGAGGTATCCTTTCAAGAGACTAACACTGCCAAATATATTCAAAACTTTTACTTACAACTTGGTATACCTTTTGACGCCAATGTGGGCGGAAATGGTGTTGTCGCAAGAGTTAAAGGGGCACGCCCTGGGAAAACGGTTGCTTTGCGTGCAGACTTTGATGCACTACCCATTCAAGATGAGAAGGAAGTTCCGTATAAATCTACAGTACCTGGTGTAATGCACGCCTGTGGACATGATGGACATACTGCTACACTGCTCATTCTTGCCCGTACTATACATGAGTTAAAAGATGAACTGAGCGGAGAATACGTATTTATACATCAGCATGCGGAGGAATATGCACCAGGTGGTGCAAAACCAATGATAGAAGCTGGCTGCTTACATGACGTAGATGTAATTTTTGGTACCCATTTATGGTCTCAAACTCCCCTTCACACAATTGCCTATCGCTCCGGCCCAATTATGGCTGCAGCAGATCGTTTTATCATCAAAATTCAAGGGCGCGGTGGTCATGGCGCTAATCCTCATGACACAAAAGATGCCATTTTGGCTGCTTCACAACTAGTAGTTAATTTGCAGCAAATTGTCTCAAGAAGAGTCAATCCGGTAGAGTCGGCTGTTCTTTCTGTCGGTTCATTTGTTGCCGACAATGCATTTAACATTATCGCTGATTCGGTTAAATTGAGCGGAACCATTAGAACATTTACTCCTGCTGTAAGAGATTTAATGGAGAATGAGTTACGACGCGTGTTAGACGGAACTTGTCTGACTGCAGACTGTACCTATACACTCACATATGAAAGAGGATACCCTCCAGTCATTAACCATAAAGAAGAAACAGAATATCTTGCTGAAATAGCAAGACAAATCCCAGATGTCAAAGAGGTACAGGAATCGGAGCTTTTAATGATTGGTGAGGATTATGGCTATTATCTCGAACAAATTCCAGGGACGTTTTTCTTCACCGGAGCTATGCCTGATGGAGATGTCTACCCACATCATAGCCCGATGTTTGATTTTGATGAAAAGGCCATGCTAACAGCAGCTAAAACGTTAGGGCATGCCGCTATTCTCTATCAAAAGAAATAAAGCTCGGATGAAGCAACAAGTGACTCACACTTAACTTCTGCGTGGCTCTGCTTGAAAACTTCAGGAGAAAGCAGAAACCGAATTTAAATTGTCACAGTCTTTGTTCTGATATCGGCTTATATATTTCCAATTTCCCATGTAAACCGTTAAAATATATTAGTATGAATAACGATAAAAATTTTATTACTTAATGAAACTATTTAAGCGGTAGTTACGTAAAATTAATTAAATAAAGAAATTTGGGGAGGTTTATCAATGGCTATTAATCTTGTAAAAGGACAAAAAATTGATCTTACTAAAGGTAGGTCTTCTTTAAAAAGTGTCATGGTTGGACTTGGATGGGATCCAGTAAGTCAAAAAAGCGGTGGGTTTTTAGGTAGTCTTTTTGGCGGTGGTTCTAGTGGCGCTGCTATAGACTGTGACGCTTCAGTTCTACTTTTAAACGAAAATGGAAAGTTATCTTCCAAACAACAATTAATATATTTTGGAAACAAAACTTCTAACAATGGCAGCGTGGTACATATGGGTGACAACCGTACCGGAGATGGTGACGGAGACGATGAGGTAATTAACGTAAACCTTAAATCAGTTGCAAGTTCTGTTCATAGACTTTTATTTGTCGTTAATATTTACCAAGCAAAACAACGAAAACAAGATTTTGGCTTGATAAAAAATGCATTTATTCGTTTAGTGGACAACGATACAAGACAAGAATTAGTACATTATAATCTTTCTGATAATTATTCTGGGAAAACTTCACTTTTCCTTGGGGAACTATATCGCGATGGTGAAGAGTGGAAATTCTCGGCTATTGGAGAAGGTACAGCAGACACTGATATTTCATCTATAGCAAACAAATACTTATAAGGAGTGGGATATAAACATGGCTATTAATTTATCTAAAGGACAAAAGGTAGACTTAACTAAAGGTAATCCAGGGTTAACAAACATTATTGTAGGTCTAGGCTGGGATACAAACAAATATGACGGCAGAAACGACTTCGACCTTGACTCTTCCGTTTTCTTATTAAATAGCAGTGGAAAATGTGCATCTGAGGCTGATTTTATTTTTTATAACAATACTTCAGGTAGTAATGGAGCAGTTGTTCATACAGGAGATAATCGCACAGGCGAAGGCGATGGCGATGATGAGCAAGTTAATATAAACCTTGCAAACGTTACAAGTTCTATTGAAAAAATTGCTTTTAGCATTACTATTCACGATGCAGAAGCTAGAGGTCAAAACTTTGGTCAAGTAAATAATTCATACGTACGAATTATCAATGCAGACACTCAGGAAGAACTAATTCGCTACGATTTAGGAGAAGATTTCTCAATTGAAACAGCAGTAGTTGTAGGTGAATTGTATCGCCACAATAACGAGTGGAAATTTAATGCAATTGGTAGCGGCTACCAAGGTGGATTAGGAGCTTTAGTTTCTGACTTTGGCTTAAACTAGTTAAATCTTTTCTAAAGCAAGGGTTTTCTCCTTGCTTTTTTTTTACAAAGAGTATATTTAATAGAACTTGGGTGACCTATAGCCCCTTCTTCTTTCAAGGAGTGATTACCATCAGACATTTTAAGGGTTTAAGTGAAAATGAAGTGAATAATTTTTTTCATCTACCTCCTAAAGAATTTTCAAAAACGACAGACAAGCTAAAATTGGGGATTGCTATGGGTGCCACTTTATATATTCCTGGCCTAATGAGTAATTTTTCTTCAAAATTAATCAAGAGATCTTTTGAAAATCTTACTAGTGTAATTATGTGTTTAGAGGATTCTATTTCAGATAACGCGCTAACAGAAGCCGAAAACAATGTAGTAGAACAACTGCACACCTTAGCTGAAGCGATCAGCGCAAATGCTACCCTACAGTATGATTTGCCCCTCCTATTTATAAGAATTCGAAGCGTAGACCAGTTACAGAGAATTGCTAGTCAGTTAGGAAATGATTTAGACCTTATCACGGGTATAGTCTTCCCTAAATGTAATTCTACTAATGCTAATGATTTCTTTTCATGCTTGGATTCCTTAAACCAAGCAAGATCCGTTACGCTATATGGTTTGCCTATTATTGAATCAAAAGAGATTATTTATAAAGAGTCTCGACAAGAGGAGCTCCAAAAGCTTTATAAGATTTTCTTGAATTACGAACGTCTCATATTAACCATTAGAGTTGGGGCAACAGACTTCTCTAGCCTTTTTAGCCTTAGACGGCCATATAATAGAACTGTTTACGAGCTACAATTAATTGGAGATTGTTTAACAGAAATTCTAAACACGTTTAGACGCTATGAGGATAACTTTATAATTTCAGGTCCTGTATTTGAATACTTTGATGATAAAAGTAAGGACATCTTATGGGAAGAAGTTCAACTAGACCTTTTGAATGGATTTTACGGTAAAACGTGCATTCATCCAAGCCAAGTAGATATCGTTAATGCTGTCTATCCTGTTTCTAAGGAGACGTTTGACGACGCTAGCATGATCGTTGGAAACAGATATGGAAATAATGGAATTTTAAGTAGCCCTTCAAAAAATAAAATGAATGAGGTTAAACCTCATTATAGTTGGGCTTTAAAAATACTGGCGCAAGCAGAAATATATGGGGTGCTAAATGAAAATGTTACCACACACGACTTTATCGGCTACATCAAGAACATATAATTTACATGGAAATTTAAAGCTAACCATTGATGTTCAAAATAATCCATACAACCTTAATCCAGATAAGCTTTTTGAAATGGGAGTAAGAATAAATAAAAAAAGACAATTTCTCTTTATTAGTCGCCTGCTCGGGAAACACCTACCAGTAGACCCTTCTCTTTCACTAGGAACTGGGACTGTTCTTGCTTCTATGTTAATGGAAAATGAAGGTTTACCTGCTCATCCACAGTTAATGGATATTATTCAAATGATTGATTCCGGCCAGTCAGACCGCACGCTTAGCCTTAGCTCTTTAAAATATAAGGTTAAATTACCGACTAATACTGTCTTTATAGGCTTCGCAGAAACTGCCACCGGTTTAGGTCATGCTGTTTTTAATCATTTTGATGAGGCTCAGTATATTCATACTACGCGTGAAGAAATCATCAATCTCTCCCCTTCTTTTGTTTTTGAAGAAGAGCATTCTCATGCTACCTCTCACCGAGTATATGCTTCAGAGAACGTGTTAAAGGAAGCGGAAACGATTGTACTTATCGATGATGAAATAACCTCTGGCCTCACACTTTCCAATTTAATTATATCCTTAAATAAAAAGTTCCCAAAAAAGCAGTTCAAAATATTGTCTATTCTGGATTGGAGAAGTGTAGAAAATATAAACAACTTTACTGACTTAATGAAACAAAATGGGATTCATGCCGAAATAATTTCAATTCTTTCTGGTCAATTCACTCTACACAATACAGCTACCATCAAAGAGGAAGTCATACCTTACCTAAAAGGGGGAGAAGAAGTTCATGTGTCTTTAGAGGATGACATCCCCTCTCAGTGCACCACTCCCTATTTTAGCGAACATGCAATTTATAGCACTCTCACTGGTAGATTTGGCCTGACGAGTGAAAGCCATGCAGCAATGGACGACTGGATACATAAATTACTTGAAAAGCTGAAATTAGATAGGGATAAACCAACGCTTGTAATAGGCATAGGAGAAAACATATATATTCCAAGCCGTATTGCTCTCGCACTAGGTAAACATACCAAGATCCAAACAACGACTAGAAGCCCAATCTTTGCAAAAAATGAGGAACACTATCCAATTAAAAGTAAGTGTAAATTTATTTTGCCTGATTCAAATGATGTTGAACAATACTTATATAACGTTGCAGAACATGAATTTGAACAAATCTTAGTAGTTGCAGAGTCTGTTAAAAATAAAGAAACCTGGTCTCCTTTACTAAGCTATTTGCACAGCAAAGGATCGGTCACATGGTTATCCCTTACATCGCCAGCTAACAGAGGGGGATTAGACGATGCTTAAGACTGATCACTTAGTTAAAACTAGTTACTCACCAGAAGACATTACCTTCTTACTAAAGGATATGTCCAAAATTCAAATTGAATCGAACATAGATAATCGAGAAAAGGCATTTTCTTTAGGGCATCATTACTCTGAGTCCTTACCTATAGAATATCGCCCCTCTCCAGAGTATCTTCGTTTATACAATCAGGCTATGAACCAGCTTTCTAGCTATATAGCTCAGTTAGTAGGCATTGTCACTAGACGCGTCCACAAATATGCAGGAACCGATCAAGTCGTCATCATTTCCTTGGCACGCGCAGGAAGCCCAGTAGGAATTTTAATGAGAAGATATGCTCGTACTTTTTTAGGCTTAGACTGGCCACATTTTAGCGTATCCATCTTAAGAGGAAAAGGGATTGACGAAAATGCTATAAAAACAGTGCGTGATCTATACCCTAATCATCATTTACAATTTGTAGATGGTTGGACAGGAAAAGGTGCCATTCAAAAAGAGTTGACCAAGTCCGTTCAACATTTGAATGAACAAGGACTTCACTTAAACGATGACCTTGCAGTCCTTTCCGATCCTGGTGGATGTGCAACGTTATATAGCACAAGAGACGATATTCTAATACCTAATGCCTTTTTAAATTCTACTGTATCTGGCTTAATCAGTAGAACTATTCTAAATAACGCCTATCAGTCACCAGAGGATTTTCATGGGGCCAAGTACTACGCGGAGCTTGAGGATGAGGATGTGTCCAACTCTTTTGTCGATCAAATAACTGCTCATTTTTCTGCTGAAGAGGAAAATATCCTAAAGCAGTTTAATGAATTCCCTGTTAAGAACGTAAGAACCTGGTCAGGCATGCAGGTAGCTCAAGAAATCGCACACAAATATTACAAAAACTCTGACCTCACCAAAGTAAAGCCTAGTATTGGGGAAACGACTAGAACGTTATTAAGAAGGAAACCTCATAAAATTCTCTTAAGAGATGAAAATGAGGAAGCTGTTAAGCATATTTTAAGCTTATGCCAAGAAAAAAATATACCTATTGAAATAATCCCTGACCTTTATTACCGTGCTATTGGGCTTATAGAATCGGAGGAATTAATATGACTATTCTATTTGCGAGTGATTTAGATCGAACACTCATATATAGTAAAAAATCTAGAGGTCTCGAAGTAAGTGAACAGGATCTAGCCATAGTAGAGTGGCGTGAGAACAATCCGACAGCATTCATGACCAAGGAAGGACTAGAAATTTTTAAAGAACTCTCCTCTTCCATTGAATTTTTGCCAGTCACAACTAGAACTAGTAAACAATATGAACGCTTGTTTAGATTGTATAATCCTCAGGAGAAGCCAACATACTCCATTGTTTCCAATGGAGCTGTAATATTAGAAAATGGTAAACCTATTCCGGAATGGTCTGATAAAATAGAGGTACAGCTTGAGAACGACTGTACCTCTGTCTCTCACGTACTATCACAGATTGAACCTTATATTCAAAGAGGCTCCGTCTTAAAATCCTTACAGGCAGAGAACTGGTTTGTGTATATGATTATAGATGAGGAGAGATTTACAGTTGAGGACTTGGAAGACCTATCCCAACTCTTTTACAAGCAAGGCTTTACCTTGTCTAAACAAGGAAGAAAGTTGTACGTAATGCCTAATTGTATTAACAAATCTCTCGCTCTTGAGTTTGTAGCTGATCGAGTAGAGGCAGAAACAGTAATTGCAGCAGGTGATTCATTATTAGACTTAGATATGGTTTTGAGTGCTGATTACGGTTTCATCCCTCAGCATGGAGAAGTTATATTAAATAATTCGCACCTCCCATCTCACGTCCAAGTAACCGATCAAACTGGTGTATTGGCAGGTGAGGAAATAATAAAAAAAGTTCATAATATTTGTTATAATATGTATTAACAGGAGGTAAAACCCATGGTGAAGTTAAATCCAATAAGGATGCAGTCGTGGGATTCATCTAACATTGGGAAATGGCTAAAAAACTCTTTAGAAGACCCTAGCATAGTGACAGTCGATCAAGATAGCCTGACATATCCCCAGTTATTATGCCAATTTATTGGTGTTTCTATGGATGAAGATGAGTATTTTACTATTTTGCATACACAATTAAATGATTCTGATGGTAAGCTGATTAATCTTACTAATTCTCTTAATAAAAATATTGCACCTGATAAACTACGTGCTATTAATCAGCTTTTTGAAATACATCGCCAGGAAAAAGGACTGTCTCCGAATCGAATGGTTGCCTTTTTGGAAGGTCATTTTTTACTCCCAAAACTCAATGATACCGATTTAAATAGACGTATAAGGATTGTTTTAATCGATTTATTAAAACAGCTCCAATCTAACTATGTTGAAGGGACACAGCACCATGAGTATCGACGGATAACGATTGATATGATTAAATGGATATTCAATCATGTCGAGCCTGTTTTAGAAAAATTAGACTTTCAAACTGGTCTGCCCGGCTTCCTCTGGTACGGTGATGCTACTCCTAGTGAGAGATGGTTTCTAAAGTTTTTAGGAGCTTATGGATTTCATATCGTCATATTTAATCCCTGCGATGAATCCTGGCCAATGCAAATGCTTGGAATAGATGAGGAACATTCCTTTAAATTTCCCAAAATAGCAAGCAAGCCAAGTGAATTTCCAAATGAGATGCCTAAAATTGCTGGTACAGTTGCTTTTAGAGCTACTCAAGAAATAAATGAACTCTTGCATCACGATGATTCAGGTCTTTATAAGCCTTTTCAATTTAAATCATATTCCATAAATTCCTTAAGGTTAAAAACCACCGAGGATGAAGCATTCTTAATAGCTAAAGAACGTGCAATGATTCGGCCTCACTTTCAAGTAAGCAGTCAGCAAGTAACTATTCCCGTCGTTTTTGCTAAATACATGGGAATAGACCGCAATCGAAAGCGTTTTTGGAACAACGTGCATTCCTTAACCTCTCGAGAGGATACCCATGTGATTCGTCAATTCCCATTTACTAAGGAACAAAAGACAAATCCAGTTTTTCATTATCGAAATGCTTTAAACTCTGACGGAATGTTAGATCCTGAGATTATGAAATCTTCTAATTGGTGGTCTTATGGTAAGCTACCTTCAGGTACACAAACAGCGATAGGTGAAGCCATTGCTAAGCATGTGCGTGATCCCATTCTTATTCCTCAGGGAAACGAAACACATGAGGAATTACAATTATATGCGTTCTCTCAATCCATGTTTATACCTGATTTTGTTATACGTCTGTTTCAAACGTTTGATTACCCTCAATTTGTTCCAACTATCTTCCTTTATAACGAAGAAAAGGGACCCGAGTTGAGTAGAGCAGATGCAAACGCTCTATGCATCATGCATCATCTTGGTTTAGATATTATATTGGTAAATCCGCAAGGACATTTGGATATAGAAAAATGGGTTCAAGAAGGAATGTTTGATCTGCACTGGATGGATGATAGATCCTTCAATGAGCCTTTTAAAGAAGAGAATGTAGTAAGTAAGATTTTTAAAAAATTTAGATGATATAGGGGTTGAAGTAGTTTGGAACTAGAAAAATTAGAAATGGACCAAAAGGAACAGCTTTTAGAGGAAAGCAATGAACTCAAAACACAATTGAAGAGAGATCCTCAGGTTTTACAATTGGTTGCGAAAATTGATCCTAAAAACCAAGTAGAGTTGTTAGAGTTTGGTCGCGAGCCAGCAAACGAAATCTCTGCTTTTACAGGAAGAATTTTAAACACAATAAAATCTAGTAGTATGGAAGAATCCAGCGAGCTTTTAAAACAGCTTGGTAAAATTATGGATAAGTTCGATAAAAAAGATTTTGTAGAAAAGCCATCTCTATTGAGCAAGGTGTTCAAAAAGGGTGAGAAGCTAATTGAAAAGCTCTTCAATAAGTATCAAACAATGGGGAAAGAAATAGACAAAGTCTTCATTGAAATTACGAAATATGAAAAAGAGATGAAAGCTTCTACTCAAACGTTAGAAGAACTCTACGATAAAAACTTCACTTATTTCATGGAGCTAGAGAAATATATTGTTGCAGGTGAATTAAAGCTTAACCAGTTACGCCAGCAGCTCCCTGCCCTACAGGAAAAAGCAGAGAGAGGCGATCAGCTTGTTTTAATGGATTTGAATTCCCTTCAAAATGCCATTGAGCTACTAGATCAAAGAATTTATGACTTAGAAATGGCTAAACAAGTTGCCTATCAGTCTGCCCCTCAAATCCGAATGCTGCAACGAGGTAATACCAAGCTTATAGGGAAGATTAACTCTGCATTTGTGACTACCATTCCTATATTTAAAACTGGTCTAATCAATGCTATTTCTGCCAAACGACAAAACTTGGTTGCCCAATCGATGAGTGAATTAGACCGTCGAACAAACGAAATGCTGTTAAGAAATGCGAATGACATTTCTAGGCAAAGTGTAGATATCGCCAGAATGTCAGGTCAGCCTAGTATTAAAATTGAAACGATTGAGCAAACGTGGGAAACAATTATGCGTGGGATGAACGAAACAAAGGCGATTGAAGATGAAAACCGTAAAATGAGAGAACAAGGTCGTCTTCGATTAGAAGAGCTTCAAAAGAAATATGAAGATGGTCAAAGAAAATAAAACACTTACTCAGTACTCACTAATTTAAAGGAGGAATTGAAATGTCAGTTATTAACCTATCTAAAGGACAAAAGATTGATCTTACAAAAACGAATCCTGGATTAACAAAAATTATGGTTGGATTAGGTTGGGATACAAATCGCTATAGTGGTGGTCATGACTTTGATTTAGACGCCTCTGCTTTCTTAGTTGATTCAAATGGAAAGGCACTAAGCGATAAAAGTTTCATCTTCTATAACAATCTTCAAAGTGAGGATGGCTCAGTTGTTCATACTGGAGATAATCGCACAGGTGATGGCGATGGTGACGATGAGCAATTGTTAGTGAACCTTCAACAAGTCCCTAGCGGTGTGCATAGAGTAGTTTTTACCGTTACTATTCATGATGCAGAGGCTAGGAATCAGAACTTTGGTCAGGTTTCTAATGCCTTTATCCGGATTGTAAATGACGAGACGCATGAAGAAATAGTTCGATACGATTTGGGAGAGGACTTTTCCATTGAAACGGCACTTGTTGTTGGTGAGATATACAGACACGGAAATGAGTGGAAGTTTAACGCAATTGGGAGCGGTTTCCAAGGTGGCTTAGCCTCTTTAATAACGGAATTTGGTCTTAGCTAAGCAATTTAATAAGTGCATGACAAGCTTACAAGAAAGATTGAACTTTATATCTCAAGCCCGCACAGTAAAGGAAATCTCTCGAGTTCATATGAAACTTGGGAGATTTCTATTTTGAGCCATTAATTTCCTGATATATATGTTTAGATGTCTACTTTGCATACTAATCTACCACCGTTCCAGAAAGAGATTCATGAGAAAGGAGTTCAACTATGCTGAAAGATTTATCTTCCCTCTTTCCTTCCTATCATAAATTTTCAGAATACCCAAACAACACAGACAAGGACGTTCATACTTTTCATGATCCTTCTAGTAATCAGTGGATACAAATAAAGAAGAATGAAGTATCCTCTCGGGACTTTTCGCTACTCTCTTCTTTCTACACAGTAGTAGATTTAACATTGCCATCTGATTACTCACTTTCTGAAAGGTGGAATCGTTTTCTTCAAGGCTCTGGTGAGCTACCTATTGAGGCAGGCAAGAAAATTCGTATTATACAGCTTGTGATAAAGAGTAATAGCTTTCAAAATACAGACTTGGCCAAGGCCGTTCAATTATTTTTCGAGGATGCTGTGCAACTTGTTTTCGTAGCCCCCAACAATGCCTTACTGATTGAACAAAAGTCTACATATACTCAGTCTCCAGAGGACCTGGCTTCCTTTATCTCAGCTTTAGAAAGTGATTTTTTTATAAAAGCCCAGCTCTTTATCGGGAAGTTCTATCCTGTAGATGAACAAACACCTTCACGTTATGCTTTAGAAAGAGAATGGTTTTCTAATGGAATAGGCAACTATTTTCCTGGACGAATTTATACACTCGAAAGCATATTTCCGACCATCCTAACCAATGAAATGTCGGAAAGCTTGAGACAAATCATTCACCACGAAGTGTTAATTCCAATTGAATTTGACACGGAGCTACTGCAAACCGTCCGTGCATTTTTCGAAAATGGCTTCAACGCCTCTATCACTTCAAAAAAATTACATATTCACCGGAATACACTTCATTATAGATTGTCAAAATTTCAGGAAATCACAGGTATATCAGTCCGTGACTTTGGCGGAGCACTCATTGTTTATTGTGCTAGCTTGCTCGTAAACTATGAATAACAACATGCACAATATATTTCTAAAAACCTTGTGCATATCATCTATATAAGCCATTAATCTCTATTGTTAAACTTAATGTATGGAAAAAACAATTTGGGGGGATTTACAATGGAAAAAATGGTTCTCGAAAATATTTATAAGATATATGATGATACTTCTACTGCAGTTTCAGACTTTAACTTACACGTACAAGACAAAGAATTTATCGTTTTAGTTGGGCCATCTGGTTGCGGTAAATCGACAACACTTCGTATGATTGCAGGCCTAGAGGAAATTTCTAAAGGTGAGCTTCGTATCGAGGGTAAGCTTATGAATAATGTGGCTCCTAAAGATCGCGACATCGCAATGGTGTTCCAAAACTACGCACTTTATCCGCATATGTCTGTCTATGATAATATGGCTTTCGGGTTAAAACTAAGAAAATTCCCTAAAGCTGATATTGACAAGCGAGTGAAGAATGCAGCTGAAATTCTAGGTCTTGAGCCACTTCTAAATAGAAAACCAAAAGCTTTGTCTGGCGGTCAGCGTCAGCGTGTGGCATTAGGACGTGCAATCGTCCGTGATGCTAAGCTGTTCTTAATGGATGAGCCATTATCTAATCTAGATGCCAAATTACGTGTACAAATGCGTGCTGAAATTATTAAGCTTCACCACCGACTTAAAACAACTACTGTATACGTTACCCATGACCAAACAGAGGCAATGACAATGGCTTCACGTTTAGTAGTTATGAAGGACGGCCTTATTCAACAGGTCGGTACACCGAAAGACGTGTATGAAAACCCGGAAAATGTTTTCGTTGGAGGCTTTATTGGATCACCTGCCATGAACTTCTTCCAAGGGCAAGTAAAAGACGGTTACTTTGTAGCCGGCGAGAATAAGATTAAATTATCTCCAGAAAAGGCTTCTCTTCTAAATGGGCAAGGCTACAACGGTAAAGATATTATTTTCGGAATCCGTCCAGAGCATATTTCTGCCGACCCAGAGGATCTGACTAGAACACCAGAATCCGTAGTGAACGCACATGTAGATGTATGTGAATTAACAGGTGCTGAGTTCATGGTGTACTCCACTCTAGGAGAACAGCAATACGTTGCTCGAATTAATGCCGATTCTCTTTTAGAAACAGGGCAAAACATACAGCTTACATTTGATATGTCTAAGGCTCACTTCTTTGACAAGGAAACAGAAAGCCGCATACGATAATATAAATTTGCCCACAGCCCATTAAAGGGTTGTGGGCTTTTATAATGCTATGCTGTAGAAAATATCAGTAAAAAAAGTGCTATGTTTAGCACTTTTTTCACCCACCTATGAATATGTTTTCCAGATTTTATTCCTTAATGATAAACTCTTCCGATAACGGCACCATATTCTCCTTTATCTTCTTACCTTCCCACGCAGTTACTTTTAGTTGATACCCCTTAATGTTTTTAGGCATCTTAAGCTTTGTCGACATTTTCATCGTCTTACCTTTTGGGATTGTTCTTGAGCTTTGATCTTGATCAACTACTTTTCCATTCTCATCAAGTAACTCCATTAATACTAAAATATCTTGATTTTTATTTTTAGTATTTATAACCTCTATGGCAGCTGTAATCTTTTTCTCCTTCGTAAGCTTTTGTATTTCCTTTCCTTTTTCATCTTGGAATTTCACATTCACTTCCATTGCATATTCCGGAATCTCTGCTTGTTGCTCCCATTGAATACTATATGTTTTCTTTGACTTACCATCTGGAGCAGTGACTGAAATAATAGTTACTTGTCCTTCGTCTTTTATATCTATATTCGCTTCTGTCTGATTTGCTATAGCTTGTAAGCTCGATCTTTCTTGTTCCGGTAAACTATATTGGCTTTTCCCTGGTGAAAAATTAGAAATAGTCTTTCCGCCAATTAAAATAGATTTTAGTGTAGCGTCTGTTTCAGGTACTGCAATCATTTGTAGCTTGTTGCCTTGTGCGTAATAAATGCTTCCGTTCATCCCTACCGTCATATTATTCATAAAGCGATCTACGATAACTTTATGTGACAAGGTTTCTGGATCAATAGCAACTAACTTTCGAGAAAGTGTCGTATAAAGCATTCCATCTGGTGCCCATTCTAGTCGGTAAGGTAGCCACTTACTGCTATTATATAAGCTTGGATGAATGGTTTTACTCTTAACCACTTCCTTCGTTTCTGGATCCATCGCAAATATTGTCCCATCAACTATGCCCCATAGGTTACCATCAGGTCCAAATGAGATCTCACCAATCATTCTTGGAGTTTCATCTATTCCAGGAATAGCAGGGGTAAATTCTTCTATTTTTTTGGAAGTAGCTACATCCCATACAAATATCTTAGCCTCTTTTGCTTTTGGGTCCAAGCCTAGTCCGCCCCAAATGGATGTGCTGCCATATAGCTTTCCGTCCTTATAGGCTAATCCAATAATACTTTGATCTTCTACTACATTTCTATATTGTGACCATTTACCGGTGTCTTCATCGAATATGGCTAGAACTCCACCTAATACCCCGTAATCTGGTACCGTACCAACGAATAGCTTATTATCTCCCGATGTAAGTGTAAAAGGTCTATCTTGATGATCAGTAATATCATATTCTAGCTTAGGGTTACTATTTAAATCTATCTCCTTGTTCGGATCATAGCTATAAATCATCGCTCCTACATATGTTCCATAATATACTTTGTCATTTAGAAAGCCGATGCCTTCTGGTTGGGCAAAGGAAGGTATATTCACTTCCCTTTCATTCGTAAATGGGTTATATATACTTAGTCCACGCTGGTAGCCACCCATATATAATTTTCCATCTTGTCCAGCTTCTAGCGCCTGAATCTCTACGGATTGTGAGGCAATATCCATGTCAATAAACGTTATTTCATTTTTTATTGGCTCGTATAATATATATTCGCCATACTGCGTAATCATAGCAAGAACTGTCTCTCCATTGCTTAATGTTATCCATTCCATATCTTTAACTCGTACTGTGTCTGGTAATAAAGGAATACCTTCAATCTCTTTTGTTTCATTTTTACTAAAATCGTACTGATACAATTTCTTTTCAAACTTAAAGTAAATTAAATTGTTATTGTGTGGAGAAGGGTCTGAAATCATATTGCTATAACTAAATTGATTAATCACTTCATGCGTCTCTCTATCAAGAACTAGCATAGTTACTGAACCAGCGGAAACAAACAGCTTATCATTTACGATAAAAATATTTTCGATCATGCCATCTGTACCTGTTTGGCCTTCAATTATTATTTCTTCTTTTTCTCCTGTAGATCTATCAATCTTGATCAAATGCTTTTTAGTACCTACTCCGACGTAAATAGAGTCATCAGTTACTCCAATTCCTCTCGCATATTGCTGACCTTCCTTTGCAGTACCAAAGTTACGGAAAGCACCTCTTTCTATGTCATATTCGAATACAGCTGCATGAGGATAAGTGGACCCATAAATCTTCCCATCAGCGGTACCTTCTAAATCCCACACCCAGTTATCAGATGGATTGACCCCTAATTCTTCTACTTTCTTCTCCTCTGGTAAATATCGATAAAGCTTACCATCACCTGTTCCTGCAAAATACACATTTTGATCGGAACCAATTGTGATTGCCCATAAAGCCTCTGTTCCTTCTATTACTTTAGAAAATTTAAGATCTCCTGTTTCAGCATTTAAAACAGAAAATGTTCCCGGAAGGCCATTAGAATGATAATATACTTCATTTTCTCCAAGGCTATTTTTTTGAATAACTGCTGCTTGTCCTAACTGCACGTTAACCATTTCACCTAAATCGACTGGAGAAGCATATTCTCTTTCTAATGGAATGTCTTCTACTGCTTGCTCCCAAGTAACGTCATCAAAGTAAGCCTCTGTTAAGCTAATTACGCCAGAGTAGAAGGCTAGCCTTGCATATGCTGCATTCGCAGGAACCTCAGTAAAGACTTTTAGTTCTGTCCAATTGTCTTTAGGTAAGTTTCCAAATAACTCTGTTTTGACATTGTTAGTGAGCTTTCTATTGTCTTTGTCGTAATAGTGCACCTCATACACAATATTATGAGTTTGCTTTACCACATTTGTCATGACCTTTGCAGTATAGGATTTACCAGGAGTGACCGATACTCTGTCACTAAATATCCTACTACCTGCTTTGTCCGATTCGTCTTTAAAGTGTAGGCTATGACTCCCCTCGTGAGAAATAGTGTTGGTAATAACTGCTGGAGTACTACTGTTATTTTCCATCGACCATCCTGGTATAGTAGAAGGGTCATTATTTACCTCTTCAAATCCAGGGTTTCGTATCTCACTTGAAGCTTCCTCCGCATGAGATATGGATAATGGCGTAAAGTTTCCTAACGCCACGCTTGTACAAAGAACCGTAATCATTACAATTTTAAAGAATTCTCTCATTTATTTTTCCTCCTATTTATATAGTTATTAGTACTAGTCTTAAGAATAGTTTTTGCTATGATTAGTGAGGGTTGTCGACTTTGAATGAGTCTAAAATCGAGTACTTCTTTCTTCTGTAAACTCTATTTCAATTTGTACCTGCTAAATCCTTTAAATATATCCCATATCCTTTCCAAATATCGAAATCTAGTTTTTTATAAAAGTCTACTAATATCGTCCAATCGATAATAATAGTTCCGACTTTTCTTTCCTGTAATAGAACCATTGCCGCCTGTACAATTCCTAATCCATATCCTTGCTTTTGTTCGCTCGAATCTACTCCAAGGGGTCCAATCCCTCCAACCTTAGTTGTAAAGGAAGGACTCCAATAAACATTCTGCGCAATCGTTGGGGATGCATCATCATTGATTCGACAAAATCCAATGATACGTCCATTCTTTTTGAGTACTACAAACTCTCTTCCATTTCCATTCGATTCAAAATATTTGATCGCCTCGTATTCCCATCTGCCAGGAAAAGACTTGTTTAAAAAGGTAAGAAACTCTTCCTTTTCATCCGGTTGTAAGATTGAATAAGACACTGTCTTGTCTTCGGGCATGGAATAGTTCTTACTTAGATGATTAATCAAGTCATATGTGTCGATTCTTTTCACATAGCCCTTCTTTTCAACCCACTGTTGTGTCTCCCCAAATTGTAGAGGTACTCCAGAGAAATAATGAAAAGGATCTCCGCCTAACTGAACCTCCTCTATACCATGATCTTTTAAAGTTTCTTCGGCCTTATTAAGTAGCTTTGTCCCTAACCCTTTATTCCGGTAATTTGTGTCAACCAAGAGTACCTGAACCCACCCCCTTTTAGAATCCATTTTTACATTTACTTTCTCCTGCCACTTTTTAGCTATAATAAATCCTATTATGTTATTTTGGTCATCTACCGCTATGGCACAACCATCTTCTAGAATATTCTTGTCTTCCAAACTATTTTGGTTAAAAAGTTTTTGACGCATTGGATATTCTTCTCCCAATTCTTTGTTCCAGAGCTCGACCATTTCCTCTAATCTACTAGCATCCCAAGGCAATATTTTCATTTCACGTCATTCCTTTCTACTATTCTCCAAATGTCTCTTGCATACGTTTGATAGGGTCATCCTTCATGTCGCTACTCCATTCAACCACCTGGTTTACTTTCATTAGTTCTTGTTTTAGTTCCTGATAATCTATTTCTTGGACAGATGTATTATGTTTGATGGCTAGATTTGCTGCAACACTTGCAGATTGTCCAAGAATCATGAATACTGGCTCCATTCGTATAGATCCAAAAGCAATGTGAGAGCTGGATAAACAAACTGGAACAAGCAAATTAGTACACTCCTCTACTTTTGGACGTATGGAGCGGTAGGATATCTCAAATGGAGAAATCGGGACCTGCACATCTCCCTCATTTACACATCTTCCATCAATCACCACACGTCGGCAGTTATGAGAATCCATATGGAAGGAAGCCAATCCAATTGGGTCTTCAACAAAGGATTGTCCAAGACAGTTATGGTCTGTCATGACGTAATCTGATATCATTCTTCTTGCTTCTCTAATATAAAGCTGATGCGGCCAATGTCCCGTTTCCATAAATTCGTCCTTTGGTAGACCCCAAGATGCTACTTCCTCACGGATTGACTGTGGGACTCGTTCATCATTAGATAAAAAATAGAGCATCCCAAGATCATAATTTACGTGGTCTTGAAAAATCTCCTCTCGTCTTTCGTAGCTACCCTCAGGCCATTCATAATTCTTACCAATATTATCAGTGGAGATTGCACCGTGGTTATTTAAATCCGATTTGTCATTTGGGAGTGGAGTATGTAGCTTCATAGCATCCCAAACGCCCGACTTAATATAGCGTAATAAAAGCTCATAACGCTGTGGCTCATAGTTAGGGGGTTTTGGAAAAGAAATTCGATTTTTAGGGTTATTTGTTAAACAAATTCGAAAGTTATAGGCTTGAATCCGATGATCCCCCTGTCCCTGGTATCCTAAAGACTCTTTACTATCTACACTTATACCTGGTAATAGTCCACTGTCCTCCTGACCCTCTATCTTATACGGGTCAATCCACTTCTCAAATTTATGATGTGGTGCACCAAATTGAACGCCATTATAGATTTCCTTATAAGTGGCATTCGACTCTCTACCTACAAAATAGGAAACGTCCGCTAGCGCAAGTAAGTCTCCCTCATAGCTACAATCCATAAAGACTTTCCCTTTAAAACGATTACCACTCTCCATGATGATTTCCTTTATTTCTCGATCCTTTTTAATAACTTCATGTAAGTGTTCATTTAGAAATACCGGGATGTTATACTCTTCCATCCAGGATGCAAATATAGATTGTGCAGCCTTTGGTTCAAATCTCCATTGTTTTTCCTTACGGTAGTATTTAGCTACCTCATTATAAAACTCTTTAGCAAGTCCACCAATGGCATTTTCTGCGCCAAGGTCTGTGGCACCTAAGCCGCTAGCGGTCATGCCTCCAATATTCCGGCTAAATTCTACCACTGCTACTGACAATCCATTTCGTCGCGCCTGAACAGCGGCAGTTAAACCTGCTGGAGTTCCACCGTATATAATTAAGTCTCTCTCCACAATTTTAGATTCTTTATTTTTGGGTGTAGGCTTGTAATAGTAAAGTTCTTTAAAATTCATTCGCTTCCCTCCTTCTCTTATTTCTCGTTCCATTCTTTTAGAGTTCTTGCAGCTACTGTTTTTAAAAAATAGAAGTATATGTTGGCTAATTCTGTTGGTGTATAAGATTGTGAAATATCTTTTGATTGAGTAGACAGCAGCCTTTCTGTCTCTTCAAAATCCCACTGTCCAAAAAACTTACCTATCTCGTTTAGACAGTTTGCAACGTCCTGCCGCTCTGCCATATCTGTAACCTTTTCTGGATCGACGACTCTAGCTGGAAATAACGGTACGTTCCATTTAGTGTGAGGTGAGATTATTTCTTCTAACAAAAGAAATGCTTCTTTAATCTGTGTCGAATCAGAAGCATAGATCTGAAAATATTGTTCTAGAGACTCACTTAAACTCTGTCCCCAAACAAGCTTCGTATATATATAATTATTAAAATGTTGGACCCACTTCCATGGGTAACTTTTGTCTAATTCCGTAGAGTGATCTTTCACATGTGGCGGGACAATCAGATTTAAAATTCCCGTTACGTTTTGACGTCGATAATCCCTTACGTCTTCATCAATTCTTTTTGCCAGGGGTGGGAATAGCTCACTTAGCATGAAATGGTCGCTATAATATTCTAAAACGGTTAGATTTCTACCATTCTGTGTGGCTCCCGCGTTCCAATCCTTCAATGCATGACTTGCTCTTTGCTGATTAATCTCCTGTGATTCTATACTTTCTGCGTAATTTCTTCCCCAGTATGCAAATAGAATATCAACTTCTGACGAGATATTCGTGTTATTGTCGCGCTCTAGCATGTTCCACGAAAGTCCAGCGTTGTAGACTATATGCTCGACCTCTACTTGCTGCCCACTACTCTTTAAAGATTTATTCAAATTTTCAGTAAATAAAATATAGTTCGACATGAAGTCACTGGCGTTTTTCTCTCCAATACCCACATCCTCTGGCCACAAGGATATTCTAGAAATTACCTCATTCTCTTTACAAATAGCTACAATTTTTTGAATGACCTTCTCCTGTATTTCCTTATCTCTTGTAAAGAATTGAATATTTTCTTGCTTAGCACTCTGAATACCTATCTCGTTTAATAAAAATTGAAGTGAATGGCCGCCTAATGTTACCTTTACTCCTCTTTTTTTTAAGGTCGGAGCTACATACCTTTTTACTTTTTCCCATAAAAAGAAAGTAAAAAAATATTCATTATGGCCATTCTTTACTCCCCAATCTATTAATGAATTAATAAATGTTGAGTCATCAATGGTTTCAATAATATTTCCTCTTCTTTCAAAAGTAGGATTAAAAGTAGAAAGTTCTTCTTGCTCTTGAAGCGGCGCTGCAACTATTTCTTCTTGATCCAACTGAGTCCATCTATAGCCTAAATACATTTCACAATACTTATAAATTCCATATAAAACAGAGCGTGGCTCCTCCCCAATAATCCATGTGTTGGTGCCTTGTTTTACTATGCTGTAGCCGTCTAGACTTAAAACAACAGGTAGTTTGGAATCAATCGATAATGATTCGTATCGTTCTCTTGTTATTAATAAAATTTGATGATCGTCGCTATCTTTAAAGCATTCAACAAGTTTCAAGGAGCCTTCGATACCGGCTTTTTCTAACAACCTTTTTAACTCTTCCACTGCAAATAGAATTGGCTCTTGTTTGCTAAAGTAAGTAATCAAATTCATAATATCACTGCCTTTTAGATTAATATCTTGATTTCTAGCTACAGTAAAAGGCCCATGTTCTTCTAGACACGTGCCTGTAGAATTCTATAATTTAATTGGTTGCTTTAATTTACTAGACTCATATGCAGCCAAGGCGACTTCAAGCGACTTTAAACCATCATAGCCAGTAACCGATGGCTCTCTTCCTTCTTTTACACATTGAACAAAATCTTGTACTAACCCAAAATCCATATCATTTCCATAGAAAACGTGTTCAAGAGATTTTTCTCCACTAACAAACATACGGAAATGCTCCTTGAAGGCATCTACCTTAACTATTTGCTTGGTACCAATGACTTCAATCGTTGCATCACCCCAAGTGGGATATTGAGCAAATCTTGACCAGCTAGGATCATGAGAAGCAATTACACCGTTTGCAAATTCTAACGTAAGCAGACCCGCATCATCTATTGCAATATCATGATAATAGGAGTCAACTATAGCAGACACTTCTGAAACTTCCTGTCCTATATACCAACGCATTATATCTACCATATGTACCGTATGATCAAGCACTGCTCCTCCTCCAGCCGCTTCTTCTTCTATAAACCAACCACCAGGGTTTTGTCCTCTATTTGTGGTACGAAAAGCAATAATCTCTCCTAGCTCTCCTTTATCAATTAACTCTTTTAAATGACTAATTGGAGTACTAAATCTTACGGGGTAAGCTATTTGCAAAATGACCGACTGCTCTTTACATACTTCAATCATTTCCTTTGCATCCTCTATATTAGTAGCAATTGGCTTTTCACATAAAATATGCTTTTTAGCTTTAGCTGCATTGATTACCATCTCTTTATGTCGATTATTTTCGCTACAAACGATCACTGCATCCATGTCTAAGGAGAGAAATTCCTCTTGATTGTTAAAATAGGGCGCACCAAACAAAGCAGCTGCCTGTTGCCCTCTCTCTGCCGACTCATCAAAGATACCAACAATCTGCACGTCTTTCATTTTTGTTAGAGCGTTCGCGTAACTGTTTGCATGCATATGAGCAAAACTCATCATACCTATTTTCATATAAGTGTACCTCCAGCTATGAAATCCCGATAGAATTTCACTTTTTCAATCAGTACAGCATCTACCTTTTTTGCAGAGCGCATTACATCATCTGCATTGTATTGTAATGGAAGAAGCTGACCGTTCAACTCCTCACTATCAAATTCAACAATACGCTTCATTCCACTCCATTCCACTTCAACTCGTTCCACATTTGCAATCGTAAATTCGACATGGGCCATGGCTCCACTTTCAAAACGGATCATGAGAATCATATGACTTATACCAGAATCTCGCTTAGACCTTTTTATTTGTCTCACTTTAGGTTCACCAAATAATAAGGAAAGTACATAGAGGTCTCCTGCCATAATATCTAGGTTATACTCTCTTACCATTCTTCGAAAACGAAATACGCCATTTGCCTTGCTGCCATTCTCTATTACTTCTTTTATTTTTTTGTAGAAAGGATAACACTCCAATTCAAAATATACCTTGGCGTCACTATCCTCATTTACATAACTAAGTAAGTCTGCTGGAATGAAAATATTATATCCACTTTTCTCTAGAGCTCTTAAGTTTTTCTCTGTAGCGTCCATAACAAAAGAACCTTGTTCACCGTTAATCTCCACTAGCTTTTCAACAGACTGAAGCCTACTTGCCTGTCCTAGCTCCACTTCAGTAAAATCACCTAAAATAATACTCATGATTAATCACTCCTCAATTCAACAGCTTTCTAAGTCGACGCACGGCCTCTTCGTTAGCAAGCTTCGCATCCTCAAAGCCTTCATATTCAATAGAAAGCCAACCCTGGTAATCCTGTTTTTTAAGTCCTTCCACGATATAAGTTAAATCTACTTTCCCGTCACCTGGGATAACCCCGATTAGCTCTTTTCCTTCCGTTGAACGAAAGCCTTTTACGGTTTCATGAACTTCCTTCTCTCTGAAATCCTTAAAGTGAACATGAGCTATTTCATTCTTAAGCCGGTCAAATGCCTTCGTAGGCTCTTCGTGGACTAATAAAAAATTTCCCGTATCAAAGGTAGATTTCACATACGGACTGTTGACTGCTTTAATAATTTCCTGAATCTGCTGACTTTTTCCCGCTAAAAGACCATGATTTTCAATAGCCAATACTATCTTTTCCTGTTCAGCTACCTTTGCACTTTCCTTCAAGCCCTCGATGATCCAATCAAAACAATCTTCATAGATAAGACCCTCTCTAATATCTCCACAAAAAACACGAACTGTATTAGCATCCAATGCCTTGGCGACACGAATGCCTTCTAGTACTTTCTCAACTTCCGCTTTTCGTTCTGTCTTGTTTTGATGAACAAAGTTATTTGTAATATCATAAGCTGATACTTCTAGATTGGTTTTGTGCAGTTTCTCGACAACTTTCTGTATCTCTTCATCCTTGTTAACAGGATTTTGCCAGTAAATATCTAAAAGCTCTACGCCATCCAAAGATATATTTTTTGCATAATCAATAAAATCTGAAACTGACCAATTCTCTCCTCGAAGAGTGGAAGCTAAGCTATACATACTTATACTAACTTTCATTTGTTCCCCTCCTATCTATCCCTTCAGCTCCAATACTTTCTGACAAAAGCTAACTTCTTTTCTTCATGAAAAGGGTTAACCTCATGTGCATATTGAGGGTAGACTTCTATTTCCTTACTTTTTGTTCGTAAATGGTTATAGGCTGCAAAGACAGTGGATGGTGGTGTTACAGAATCCTCTAATCCAATAGACATTAGAGTCGGGCAATTAATAGATTCACAGAAATGTACACAATCAATATGGCCAAGTGTATTCATCAATGTTTCATAGGTGTCATATTGTGGGTCTGTATACTTGAAATAGTTGATAAACTCCATATACGGTCCTGCCAAAGACACCTCTAAGGCTCTTTCAAAATTTGCGAGGAATGGATAATCAGAGACTACTAGTTCTATCCTTCGATCCAATCCTGCAATTGCTAAGGCTAAGCCCCCTCCTTGAGAGCTTCCTACAACTCCTAGTTTTGTTGGGTTAAAAAGAGCCTGCGGTGAATTAATCCATTCAAGCTGAAATAGAAGGTCCTTAAGCACATTCGTATAATAATAATTATCTGGATCATGGATACCATTTAGCATCCAACCAAGACTTCTACTTCCATTATTGTATTTAGCGTAGTCCGGTGAGCTTCCTTGCGCTCGAACATCAAAGGCATACACAGCTATCCCCATAGAAATCCATTTTAAATAGTCTAAGGGCAGTCCACGGCTACCTGTATATCCATGGATATTTAATATAACAGGACATCGTTCAACACCTTTAGGCTTAATAGCCCATCCTTTTAATGGTGTCCCATCCCAGCTTTCGAACACCAAATCTGCTACCTCCATAGTGGGAATCACGTAATCCTTCCAAACAACTGTGACATTTGGTTGGATATTGCTTATTTTCTTCTTTTGTCCTTCCCAAAACACCTGAAAGTCTACCGGCTTATGAATAAGCTTTGGCTGGTATTCCTTTAAATGGTTTAAAGAATAGTCTCCAATTTGTCTACCCAAATCGATTTAGCTCCTCCTTTCTAAGCAAACTTTGTCCTTACAAATAAACTTCTTTACCTGTTTGAGCAGATTCATAAATAGCATTCAACATTTTCATTACTTCGACCCCATCTTCAACAGGTGCAACAGGTGATTTCCCATCTAAGCAGCATTCTACAAAATGGTTTATCTCATTAGTAAAAGAGCCTGCAAAGTCAAAGCTTTTGTTGTCAACCTGCGGAAGAATATTTAAGATCGTATCGTTCTGCTCCGTCACAATAATTAGCTCTGGTTCTATTTCAGCTCCTCCTTTGTCTCCAAACAATTTAACACTTACTTGATCCTCTTTTGCCTGAAGCGTAAAGCTTACATCTACCGCCAAAGATGCACCGTTTTCAAAACGAATTAATCCATTTGCTAAATCTTCCACGTTATTTAAAGAAGAGTCGTAGTCAGCTGCCTTGTAAAAGGAAAGATTTTTGACATTACTTCGATTACCGAGTTTGGAATACGTGTTGCCACTGACAGAAACTGGTCTAGGCCTCCCCATCAAAAACCAGCAAAGATCTATCATGTGAACGCCTAAATCCATAAGGGCTCCTCCCCCAGATTTAGATTTATCACTAAACCAGCCACCTGGATTTCCTAGCCTTCTTAAACAAGATGCTTTTGCATAATAGATTTCCCCCAAATAATCCTGGTCGATGAATTGTTTTAAGATATTAGAGTTGTTACCATGTCTTCTAACAAATCCGACGAGTAAAACTTTACCGGACTTTACTACTGCAGCCTCGACTGCCAACGCCTCTTCGACCGTCATGCATAAGGGCTTTTCCACTAATACATGCTTCCCTGCTTCCAGTGCAGCAATAGCAATTTCAGCATGTGTATTGTTCCATGTACAAATGCTTACTGCATCTACGTCTTTGTTAGCTAATAGATCTTTATAGTTGGTATACATATGAGTAACACCATATTGATGGCCACATTCCGTAAGTCTTTGTTCATTTTGATCGCATAATGCCACTAGCTCCACCCGATTATGTAGAATATAAGGGGTAATATGAAATTGTGAAATAGATCCTCCACCAATCACGCCAACCTTCAACATTAAAATGCTCCTCTCCAGTTATAAAACTACTTCCTAACGAAAACGTATAAGCTTCGTCAGGGTTTTAGATTTCTTATCAGTCAAATCTTTATATGCAGCTGGCGCCTGATCTATGTTCACTTCTTCCGTTATAAATGAATTAATCTTAATACGCTTTTCATTCACTAATCTTAAATATTCAGCTACATTTCTTCCCTCTGTCCAACGCACATATCCATAAGGATAATCCACTGCCTGTTTCTCATAGACAGGGTCATATCTCCCTGGCCCACCTGCTCTAGAGATGAGAATTTGAGCTTCCTTCCCAAACATTAACTCTCGTGGAAAGTCCGGCTCAATATCTCCTACAATAACGACCTTTCCTTGGTTGCGTATCCACTCCAAGCTTTGACCAGTAAGCGTTGACCGTTTGCCTCCCGCACAAAGCAATACAGCGTCTGCTCCTCGGTTGAATGTACGTACATTAATCTCTTCTTTCATGTCCTCTAAATTCGAAAAGGAAGTAATTCCTGATTCTTCTTTTAACATAGCTCCTCTTTCAGCTTGTACATCGTATGCAAGAACATCATAGGCAGCAGCATGAGCTATCTTTGCAATCATCTGCCCTAACAATCCAAGCCCAACAATCACCACTGTTTCTCCAAATGCTAATTTCGCTTTTCGAAGTGCATGAATAGCTATTGCTCCGATTCCAGCGAGGGCAGCTTCTTTTGGATCCATACCATTTGGAACCTTGGCACATAAGGTGGTTGGTACACATAAATACTCAGAATGCCCCACGTAGGGTGCACCGTAGCAAGCAACTATATCTCCTTCTTGAAAATCAGTGATTCCGTTCCCGCATTCCTCAACAATACCAACAGCACTATACCCTAATGAAATCTCTCGGGAATTGCTCGCTGATATTAAACTCAACTCGGTTCCGGGAGATATAGCGCTATACAACGTTTTGATCATAAGATAGGAAGGTAAAATATCCATTTTAGGCCTTTCTTCTATATAAACCATTTGATCTTTAGCAATAACTGACTTCACTTCAATCGCTCCTTACATCAAAACCTATTTGGTTAGAATTCATCATTTCAAACCTGACATTTGAATTCCCTCTGTAAAATATCGTTGGAAGAATAGGAAAATAAGAAAAGTCGGTATAAAAGAAACTGCTGAACCTGCCATTTCTATCCCAAAGTTTCCTTCCTTCCCTAACATCGAAGCCAAGCCAAGTGTTACTGGGAACATTTTTTCCTGAGTTAAATAAATTAGTGGCTGAAATAAATCGTTCCAGTTGGAGATAAAGGCAAAAGTTCCAACTGTAGCGACTACCGGAATAGAGAGAGGTAAAATAACTTTAAAGAATATCTGTAAATCATTTGCCCCGTCTATATATGCAGCCTCTTCTAAATCATTTGGTATTCCCTGTAGAAACTGTCTTACTAGGAAAACCCCCATAATTCCCCAGAGCTCTGGAACAATAAGCGCCCAATAGGTATTGATCCATCCAAAGTCAGAGAACATAATATATTTTGGTATGATCAACAATTGTTGAGGAATCATAATAACCCCCATAAACACCCAAAATATAACCTCTCTCCCAAAGAATTTTTTCTTTGCGAAAATATAACCTAGGATTGCACAAAAAATCATCTGACTAGCTACGGGTATCACAGTAATAACAACGGAGTTAAAAATCCATCGGAGAAATTGGCCATCTCTCATAATATAAAAGTAGTTTTTTAGAGTTGGTTCATCTGGAATCCAAAAAAGCGGGTCTAATTGTGCATATTCTACATTTTTAAAAGACCCTAAAATCATAATGATAAAGGGCATTAGAAAACAAAAACCCAATATAAACAAAGCAACATAGGAAATTACCTTTTTCAAACACTTTCATCCCCTTCTAGTAGAGATTAGACTCTTTCCCTAAAAATCTTCTTTGTAAGAGCGAGATCATTAGGATGATGAAGAATAGCACATAGGAAAGTACTGCAGCATAGCTTAAATTCAGGCTAGTAAAGCCTTGATTGTATAAGTAATAAACAATAGTCGTTGTTGCATAGTTTGGTCCTCCACCTGTTAGCAAGTAAGCTGAGTCAAAAATTTGGAACGACCCAATAGTAGTAGTGATCGCTACATAAAAATGAATAGGCTTCAATAGAGGAAAAGTTACTTTCCAAAAGATTTTACTTGTCGATGCGCCATCCATTTTAGCCGCCTCATATAGCCCCTTGTCTATCGATTGGAGACCAGCGAAGTAATAAATCATAGTGCTCCCGGCAACCTTAAAGACACTTAATGCGGCTAAAACAGGTAAAGCCTGACTAGAATCAGATAAGAATAGCTGAGGCTCAATACCGATGAACCCTATTAGATAGTTAATCATTCCTTCCTCTGTCCCTCTGAATAACCATCCCCATATGCCAGCGATAATTACAAAAGATGTGACAACAGGTAAAAAGAAAATCCCTTTAAAAAATCCAGCCATCTTAACACCCGAATTAATAATTAAGGCTAGTATTAAGCCCACTGCCATTGTCGGGACAATATAATAAACTGAAAACATCACTGTATTCCATAAGGCCTTCCACGCAATACTATCGCTTAAAAAGTATTTCCAATGCTTAAGCCCTACAAATTCTGGATCACCAATTACCTTCCAATCCATGAATGTTAAATAAAAGCTTAAAAGGAATGGGTACACTTGGAAAATAGCAAAATGTATTAAGATCGGAATAAGAAAAATATAGACGATTGCATTACGATCCCATTGTCTTTTTAATCTAGCCCTTAGCGTCATCCCATTTTTCTTGGACGCTAAAGGTTTACCTATTGTATTTACCAGTGTAAACACCCTTTCATATGTAGATTAATCATATAGAGAGCTTGATCTGTCAAAGACCAAACTCCCTATTAGATTTACTTTACTTTTCCTTTAATTGCTTCAGCAGCTGCATCAGCAGCCTCTTTTGGAGTTTTCTTGCCTTCCATCATCGTTTGAAGCTCCGCTTGAATCAAAGGCATAATGTTGCGTCCCTCTGGGTGTATAACTCCTGGTAAAGCAAACTCAGTATAAGTCGCTAGCTGAGCTAAATATTTTTGCTCTTCAAAGATATCCTTTGCAGATTCACGCGTTGGAATATACTGAGTAACCTGATTAAATTTACGTTGGTTTTCAGCATTCGTCATAACTTTTACAAATTCAGCTGCTGCATCTGGATTCTCAGAGTTAATAGGTACTACGAACATACCAGTAGTTCCATAAGTAACTTGTTCTTTATTTTTTAATGGGGGTGCAATAACAAATTCAAATGTGTCTTTACTTAACATACGGCTAATAGATGCTCCAGATCCTTGGACAGAAAGCAGTTTACCACCATCCCATAAAGCATCGTGCTCTAATGCGGTAATAGAATCCTTTGGAATCCACTCGTTTTTATACATTTTGTTGATAAATTCGAACGCTTCTACACCAGCATCGCTGTTAATTTTTACTTCATTGTCTGCTGTAAGTACTTCTCCACCAGCCTGCCAAAGATATGGATATAATGTACCGTTCATAGAACCTCCACCTTGGAAGCTAGATGCGTAATACCCTTTTGCTTTTGCTTTTTCTGCCCATTTCTCAAACTCTTCCCATGTTGCTGGCAGTTTGGATGGATCTTCACCGATTTCCTTGATAATATCTACATTGTAAAGGAAGGTATAAGCTTCTTGTAGAATAGGTAAACCGTATACTTTATCCTTCCATGTAGTGGAAACTAGAGCACTTTCAACAAAGTCCTCCATATCGTTGTCCTTTAAATATGGGCTAAGATCCGTTAGCATCCCTGCTTCGGCATATTGTGGCATTTGGTCAGGGATAGCATAAAATACATCCGGACCATTGTTAGCAGCTAAAGCAGTAAGAACCTTTTGGTCACGATTTGCCCAAGGAATTTGCTCAAAGTTGACCTTTACTCCTGTAGCCTCTTCGTAAGAAGCAATAATTTCATCCCACATTTTACCTTCAACTTCCTGATCCCCTGTATACGGATGTGCCCAAACAGTTATTTCTCCTGAAAAACCATCCTTTCCAGCTTCTCCAGACGTTTCTATTTTTTCCCCTGCCTCATCATCACTACAAGCTACCATCAAGGCGCTAAACACTAACAATATTAAAAATAACCACAGCTTTTTCATATATTTACCCCTTCCCCTTTTTAAAATATGTTGTTTGGATTAATAACTGTTGCTTAATTACTAAATCCCTCCTCCTAATAATCTGCTCTGGCTCGTTCTTTCTCTGTAACGTCTCCAACATTCACAGATATAAATTGTAAAAACTTCGAGTACATTTTTAAGAAAGCGCTATCAAGTTCAAATTATAAAACTATTTACTTTCTTAATAGCCTAAAATATACTGAAATTACAAAATAATAAGTTAACTTTTATTTATCTTATATGATTAACAATAAAGAGACAATGTCTATAAATAGTCTTTAATTAATAGACTTCTGTTTGAGAGGAGAAAATGAAGCTGAACTGGGATAATTTTAATAAAGTTGCATATTGGATGTTGTCACTAATTTACTTGAATTTATTGTGGATTATGTTCACTGTTTTAGGCTTAGGGATTTTAGGTCTATTCCCTTCCACTGTCGCATTATTTGGGGTT
This sequence comes from uncultured Psychrobacillus sp., assembly GCF_938022135.1. Lineage (NCBI taxonomy): Bacteria > Bacillati > Bacillota > Bacilli > Caryophanales > Bacillaceae > Psychrobacillus > uncultured Psychrobacillus sp. The sequence continues at coordinate 27,601 of NZ_CALIED010000011.1, read as the reverse complement.
GTAAGATTGATGATCATGAAGGAAGGCAAAGAACCATTTAAAGTCTTTCAATCTTTTTGGAGAATCTTTAAAAAAGACTTCTGGAAAGCAAATAGTTTTGGCTTATTTTTTGCTTTCATTTGTTATTTTTTAATTTTTGACTTTCAATTTGTTCAATTAAGTAATGGCCAATTTAATTTTTTATTACCTGCTCTATTTTTCATCCTAATCTCTAGTATTCTTACACTACTATTTTTCTTTCCTGTTTATGTTCATTTTGAGCTAAAATACTTTCAATACATAAAACAGTCGTTTCTCATTGCTATTACGTCTCCCTTAGAGCTTTTTGGCATCTTAGCAAGTACATTAGCTATGTACTTTTTTCTAACATTTTTACCTGGAGCCATACCACTTTTCTCAGGAAGCCTTCTAGCCTATGCAATAACCGTGTTAAGTTTTAGAGCCTTTAGAAGAATTGAGCAAAAACAAAAAGTACAACAAGAAAAACCATTAGTTAGTAAAGACATGTTGGTTGAGGACCTGAAATCTTAAAAAAGAGAGCGGGATCTATTCTTTAGATCACGCTCTCTTTTCTTGTTACTTTAGCTTTCCTTCAATAGCTTTGGCTGCTGCATCTGCCGCTTCTTTAGGAGTTTTCTTACCTTCTAGCATGGTTTGAAGTTCTGCTTGTATTAACGGCATAATATTACGCCCTTCCGGATGAATGACTCCTGACTGTGTAAACTCCGTGTAAGAAGCTAATTGGGCGAGATATTTTTGATCGTCATAAATATCTTTTGCTGACTCTCTAGTAGGAATGAATTGAGTTTCTCTATTAAATTTCCTTTGGTTTTCAGCATTTGTAATTACTTTAATAAACTCTGCAGCTGCATCCTTATTATCTGAATTTACCGGAACAACAAACATGCCAGTGGTACCATAGGTAGCTTGTTTTTTATTCTTTAATGGCGGAGCAATGACAAACTCAAAAGTCTCTTTTTCTAGCATTCTACTTACTGATTTTCCTGCTCCTTGAATAGATAACAGTTTTCCGCTATCCCATAAGGCATCATGGTCTAAGGCAGTAATCGAATCCTGCGGAATCCAACCATTACTATATAATTTGTTAATAAATTCAAATGCCTCTACGCCACTTTCATTATTAATCATTACTTTATTGTCTTCCGTTAGTATTTCACCGCCAGCCTGCCATAAATAAGGATACAGAGTACCATTCATTGAGCCTCCTCCTTGGAAGCTAGAAGCATAATAACCTTTTTCTTTAGCTTTAGCTGCCCATTCTTCAAACTCTTCCCACGTAGTTGGAAGCTTGGAAGGATCTTCCCCAATCGCTTTCACAACTTCAACGTTGTACATAAAGGTTTCGACTGATTGTAATATCGGCACACCATACATTTTCCCCTTCCACTTAGTTGGAACCAGGGAGCTTTCCACAAAATCGTCCATATCGTTGTTTTCCATGTAAGGGCTAAGGTCAACTAGCATTCCCGCTTCAGCATATTGAGGCATTTGGTCAGGGATGGCATAAAATACATCTGGACCATTATTTGCTGCAAGTGCAGTCAATATTTTTTGATCTCGATTAGCCCAAGGAATTTGTTGGAAGTTAACCTTCACACCAGAGGCATCTTCATAAGAAGCGATTAACTCCTTCCACATTTCCCCTTCCTTATCCTGATTGTCCGTGTACGGATGAGCCCATACAGTTATTTCCCCTTTACTTTGAGAATCCGTTGTTCCAGTATCATCACTACAACCAACCATCAGTAACCCACTTACCAGCAATAAAAAAAATAACTTTTTCAATTGACCTACCCCTTCGATTTGTTTTCTAGCTGCTCTTCTCTTTTCGATTCTGCTTCTAGTTCACCCCTTTCGAAATAATAAGGACTTTTTTCCAATTATGTCAAATGTAAATCATTTAGTTTCTTAATAGTATATGACTGATATGAAAGAGACAATGTCGTAATATAGTCTCTAATTTTCTACACAATGGGTATTTTTTTATTTTGTGTGCCAAATAGCTGTCGTCATGTTGTTTAAATTTCATATATGTTGTAAGATTCATTAGTTATATTAAAATAAAGAATCTTACAACATAAGGCTCGGTGAATGATAGATGAATACAAAAGCTTTTTTTCTCGCAATTATGACTGTAGCTATCTGGGGATCTTCTTTTGCAGCGATTAGTGCAAGTTTAAATGGAGGCTTTCCTCCGGGTCACTTATCTTTATATAGATTTTTGATAGCCTCACTTATTTTTGCTGTTGTTGCATTCTGGCCAGGAAGTAAATTTAAACTTCCTGAGAAAAGTGACATATGGAAAATATTAATATTAGGGTGGATTGGTATTAGCCTCTACCATGTTTGCGTGACATTTGGACAAATGACCATTTCTGCAGGGACGGCAGGTATGCTTATCGGTTCTGCACCAATTGTTACCACTGTGATGGCTGTCGTTATATTAAATGAACGACTAGGAAAAGTAGGTTGGGTAGGATTAGGGTTTGGATTTGTTGGAATAATACTTATCGCTTTAGGGACTGGAGACTCATCCTTTGATATCTCTCCGGGAGTATTCCTAGTTCTAACTGCAGCCATTGCCACTTCTATTTTTTTCGTATATCAAAAGCCTTTATTTAAGAAATATAGCGCTATTGAGCTTACTGCTTACTTTACTTGGGCTGGTACTGTACCATTTCTCTTTTTTTCACCTGGACTATTCGATACTCTTCAAAACGCAACTGTAGAAGCAAATCTATCTGCAATTTACATTGGTATATTTCCTACAGCATTAGCCTACCTTACTTGGGCAATAGCGTTATCTAAGAGCAATGCCAGCTCTATTTCCAATACATTATACGCAGAGCCAGTTGTTGCTATAATTATTACTTGGATTTGGCTTCATGAGCTTCCTTCTCCACTTTCTATTGTTGGTGGGACCATTGCAATAAGCAGCTTATTACTCGTTAACTTGTATGGAAAGAAACAGCGGCTTACCTTAAAGCAAGAAAATACAGCCAAAAATCACATATGAAAAAAGGTACCCATGAAGACTATGCTTCATTTGGGTACCTTTTTACTTTTATCTATACGATGGTATTCAGACAGTTGGGTTACACGGACATTCTTCGTATTCAATTCATGGTAGATGCCTCTACTATCCCAAAAGGAAATAAACTGATCCCTTTCATTTCGGATCAGACTTTCCGCTTCCTCCAATGATTCTAAGTGAATAAACCTTCTTATATAGTGGTTTTCATCAAAGAAGTAAGTGATCTTAAATTCTTTCATCTTTAGTCTCCTATTATTGCTTGCTTTTTACATTGGCCATTATAACCTTACTATGTGGAAGACTTGGTATACTTACCATGCTATAGCTTAAATCCTGATTTGGAAGGTCGTACTCTAGCTTATTTGCAAGATATTGAAGGCTCACCTTCATTACTTCAATAGTTACCCATTCTCCTGCACAGCGATGACCCATATTGAAATCTCCACCACCTTGAGGTATAAAGCTAAATGGGCTCTCGTCCCACTGTGCAAAACGATCGGGATTGAAAATTTCTGGGTTGTCCCATAGATGAGGATCATGGTTGGTTCCATACAAGTCTAATAACGTTAAGGTTCCTTCTTCAAATTGAAAATCGTTCCAGATAAAGTCTTTTTTCACTCTAGCGATTGTCGCAGGGAAAAAAGGATAAAATCTTCTGACCTCCTGTACAAACATTTGAAGGAATTCGTCTTCTTTTAAAAGTTTCGGTTTATTTTCAGGATATTGATGCACGGCCAAGCCGGTGAAGGTAATATAAACGGAGATTGCTACAATTGGTCTAATAATATTCAACACTTCTACAGCAACTATTTCTTTATCTAATAGCTTGCCATCTATGTCCTTATGAAAGGAAAAACTGTTGAGAGCAGTTCCCTCTGGTGGCTGTAGCTCGCTATTTCTTACTTGTTCCACCAGCTCTCCAATCCAATCCTCTAATTCTTTTCTAGCGTGCCTTCCCATCCAATGTTCAGGTCCTAGCGCAGAAGCAGACTCAAATAATTTAGTCAGCTGCTCTGTACGTTTTTTTACTTCGCCCTCATTTAAAGGCACCCCTGCCCATTCACATGCCAGCTTACATAATAATTCTCTCGATTCATCATATAGAACGACTTGGTCTTTCTGTTCCCATTCTCTACTTTTGATATCCCAATTTTTTTGAGTAAGACGGTTTAAACGCTCTAGATGATTTGGCGTCATGATAGACATGAACATCCCTTTTCTATTTCTATGCTCTTCCTCGTCCAATCCTTGAACTCCGCCTACTCCAAATAGTGTCTTTTGAAGTCTTTTTGGAGCTGCTCCCGTTCTTATGAACTTATCGTTATCATAGAAAAGCTTAGCCGCCTCTTCGCCACCCATACAGATCGCCTTCTGCCCCAGCAATCTTGTTTCAAAGATATTAGATGCAAAGCTTTTACGTCTATTCGCTAAAAACATATACCCCTCACGTAACAACGTGAGACTATGATCTAGACCCTCTTCCTTTGGCATCTGCCTTGAATTAGTCATTTAACCATCTCCTTATTTGCTTCTATTGTTTGTTTACTTTTCCCTTTTTAATCTGGTTAAAACAAGAAAAGCGGAATCGCCTATCACTGCCCCGACAGGCAAATGGGAAAAAGCGAGGAGGCAGCTCCTCAGCCACCGGAGCTTTTAACCATTTGACCCGAGGGGCAAGGCGATGGAGCTAGACATCAAGAAAAGCGCAAGCGCCTATCTCTGCCCCGACAGGCAAATGGGGCAAAGCGAGGAAGAATTTCCTAAACAATAAAAAAACTGCCTCATAGGAAGCAGCTTTTTACCTTCTTATTCTAGTTCCACTTGTTTAGTTTCCGTTCCTAAGAATATAATTGCTATTACACCTATGATAATGGCAATACAGAAGATACCAAAGATCCATCCAATTTCATACCCAGCAGTCACTAGAGAACCTACTAATAATGGGCCAAGTATTCCACCAATACGTCCGACAGATGCAGCCATACCTGATCCTGTTGCACGAATAACAGTTGGATACTGCTCTGGTGAGTATGCATACAATGCTCCCCACGCTCCCAAGTTAAAGAAGGACAGCAGCATACCAGATACGATCAAGACCGCTGTTGTTTCTGCAGACCCAAATACAAAAGCACTTGCCGCAGTCCCTAACAAATAGGTAACAAGAACAAATTTACGTCCTGCTTTCTCAATTAGCCAAGCAGCAGAAAAATAACCAGGTAATTGGGCTAAGGTCATAATGAGAACATACTCAAAGCTTTGGATAAGAGAGAAACCTTTCATGACCATCACACTCGGTAGCCATAAAAACATCCCGTAATAAGAAAACACGACAGTAAACCAGACAATCCATAACATGAGTGTTGCTTTTGCATACTTCTTTGCCCATACGCCCTTCATATTTTGGATGATAGATCTAGTTTCAGTATTTTTTTCAGTATTTTTTTCAGTATATTTTGGAGAGTCAGGTAGCTTTAAACGCAAATAGATCGCATAAAACGCAGGTAACGCAGTGATCAATAGTGCAACTCTCCAACCATAGTCAGGAATTATAAAGTAAGCAATCAATGCGGAAATAATCCAACCAGCTGCCCAGAAGCTTTCTAGTAAGACAACTACTCGTCCTCTTTCCTTTGCCTCCACACTTTCTGACACTAAAGTAGACGCAACAGGTAGCTCTCCCCCAAGCCCCATACCTACAAGAAAGCGTAGAGCTAAAAATGCAAATAACGTGGTAGTTAAAGCAGATAGACCACTTGCTACGGAAAACAAGATGAGCGTTATCATAAATATTTTCTTTCTGCCAACCTTATCGGCCAATACTCCAAATACTAGAGCACCTACTGCCATACCAATGGAGTTAACACTTCCAATCCAGCCCATTTCAGTTGGGGTTAGTGCCCACTCAGTAGCTAAGGCTGCGATAACGAAAGATAAAATTCCGACGTCCATTGCATCGAACATCCATGCTAGCCCTGCTATACCAAGCAATTTATTTTTAGATAATGGCTTTTGTTTACTAACTTTTTCTTCATTAATTGTAGTCATTTTATTCCCCTGTCTTTACACCTGTAATGTTTTTAGTTTACATGATTAGTATACTCATTGTTTAGGTAACTTACAATATAAATTTTTTCTTGTTTTTTTGAAATATTTAGAGTAAAATGTCCTTTATACAAATACAAATGTTTACTCAAGAAGAACAGAAGGGCGGAAATTTACATGGCTTGGCAAGGACTTATTGAACAATACAAAGAATTCTTACCTGTTACAGAAAATACACCTAAACTTACATTATTAGAGGGGAATACCCCTCTTATTAAATTAGAAAATTTATCAGAAGAATTAGGAATTGAGCTATTCGCAAAAATAGAAGGAGCAAATCCAACAGGATCCTTCAAAGATAGAGGAATGGTATTTGCAGTAGCTAAGGCGAAAGAGGAAGGTAGCAAAGCAGTTATTTGTGCGTCTACTGGTAACACCTCAGCTGCTGCAGCTGCCTATGCAGCAAGAGCCGGAATGCGTGCAGTAATTGTCATACCTGAGGGAAAGGTCGCTGCTGGGAAACTAGCTCAGGCTTATATGTATGGAGCTGAAGTTATTCAAATAGAAGGTAACTTTGACGTCGCATTAGATATGGTTCGTACTATTAGCGAATCTTCCCCGATTACTCTAGTAAACTCTGTAAATCCTTATAGAATAGAAGGACAAAAAACTGCATCTTTCGAGATTTGCGATGTACTTGGAGCTGCTCCAGATTATTTAGCAATACCAGTTGGCAATGCCGGGAATATTACAGCCTATTGGAAGGGGTTTAAGGAATATAACGACAAAAAGCAAACTGGACTACCCAAAATATTTGGTTTTGAAGCAGAGGGTGCTGCCGCTATAGTTCAAGGCAAACCTATAGAATTTCCTGAGACAATTGCCACAGCCATTCGGATCGGTAATCCAGCAAGCTGGGAATATGCCGTTGCTGCAAGGGATGAATCAGGAGGACTTATCGAGGCTGTATCTGATGATGAGATGATTGCGGCATATAAGCTAATTGCTAGTAGAGAGGGTATCTTTGCAGAACCTGCATCCTGTGCATCCATCGCTGGAGTTTTAAGATCTGTCAAGGAAGGTAAGATAAAACCTGGCAGCAAGGTCGTTGCCATTCTAACTGGAAATGGGTTAAAGGATCCGCAAACTGCAATTGATGTAAAAGTGGAACCACCACATAAAATTGAAAGTAACGCAACTGCACTAAGTGCATTTATAGAGGGGGTGCTCGCATAATGTCATGGACTATTTCAATACCAGCAAGCACAGCAAACTTAGGTCCTGGTTTTGACTCAATAGGTATTGCATTAGACAAGTATTTAGAAGTTGAGGTAGAACTTGCTCCCCAGATTTCTATCGAAAATTTGACTGAGAATCTGCCAGTCGTCTCCGACCCAGCTGATCATCTGATTGTCCAGGCTGCTTCTAAAACAGCAGCTATGCATGGACTGGAACTACCAGCTTGTGCATTACGATTAAAAAGCGAAATCCCTCTAGCCCGCGGTATGGGAAGTAGTGCGTCTGCAGTAGTTGCTGGAATTGAGGTAGCCAATCAATTGCTAGAGCTTCAGCTGACTGCTCATGACAAGCTAAAAATAGCTACAATGATAGAAGGCCATCCTGATAATGCGGCTGCCTCTATTTTTGGAGGCTTTACTATATCTTCTAGTACTGATTATGGAGAAATTCACGTTTTTCATTCATACCATATAAATGCTAGTTTTGTATTAGCTATTCCTTCATTTGAACTTAAAACAGAACTAGCTAGAAATGTCTTACCTGAGCATTACACACGACCAATCGCGACACAGGCTAGTGCTTCTGCAAATTTATTGGTAGCTGCTTTCCTCTCTCAGTCCTTTGAGCAGGCAGGTATATACATGGAAGAGGATTTGTTTCATGAGCCTTATCGATTAGACCTAATCCCACATAGTAGAGCTCTAAAAATTGCAGCAAAAAAAGCTGGTGCTTTCGGTACTTGTATTAGTGGTGCTGGCCCTACCCTGTTGTCTCTTGTACAAAAAGGAAAGGAAATGGAGTTTATCTCTCAAATGAAAGACTCTTTTCCTAGCTTTGAATTTGTGCCAACCTCTATCAATAAAACAGGAATTGTTTCTTTAAAGCAAAAACCAAGCAAAGAGGTATCAAAACGGCCACCTCAGCTTTCCTCTATTTAAATAGGAATCTCCGTTCTGTTCATATAAAAAGCAGTGAAAGTCTCTCATCACGAGAAGACCTTCACTGCCTTTTTTATGCCATTAATACTAAACTTAAAGCCATCACAAGCATCCCAGCTACAACCCCATACATTGAAGAATGAGTTTCATCATACTTCTTCGCAGCAGGCAATAGCTCATCTAACGAAATAAATACCATAATACCGGCAACTGCCGCAAAAATTATCCCGAACATTACACCATTTAAAAATGGCATCAATATTAGAAAGGCAACTAAAGCACCTACTGGTTCTGCCAGCCCGGATAGGAATGAAAGTTTAAATGCTTTCATTCGACTACCCGTAGCATAAAATATAGGAACCGCTACGGCAATCCCCTCTGGAATATTATGAATAGCTACTGCAATAGCTATTGCTATACCAAGGTTAGGATCCTGTAATGCTGAAGCAAAGGTTGCAATCCCCTCTGGGAAATTATGAATACCAATAGCAAGTGCAGTAAACATACCCATTTTCATTAAACGAGCATCTTCTGCATTCGCTGGTTTGAGTTTCATATCCTCAACACCTTTTACTTCATGCGGATTTTCATGTGAAGGAATCAACCTATCTATTAAAGCGATGAAAAACATCCCGCCGAAGAAACCAGCTAAAGTAACCCAATAGCCATTAGTAGAACCTAGCTCTTCTACTAATGAATCTTTGGCCTTAACAAATATCTCTACGAGGGAAACATAAATCATCACGCCAGCTGAAAACCCAAGTGCTACAGATAGAAACTTTTTGTTTGTTCTAGTAGTAAGTAAAGACAATAAGCTCCCTATTCCAGTAGCTAGGCCAGCAAATAAAGTAAGTAATAATGCAAAAACTACATTTCCATCCATTGACCCATCTTCTTTCTCTCTAATTTAAGCTTATTATACTTAAAAAGTTTCCTTTAAGCAACTTTCTTCAACCTAAGAAAGTGTCAAAATTTTTGCGTTTTAATGTAATCCCCTATCGTTTTCCAATCATCTTCTAGAAATTCTCTGTTGGAAGGGCGATAGAATACAGAAGCAGGATGATAGGTTGGAATAATTGTATAGGTTTCACTAGACCAAGTATATTGGGTGGAGTTTAAAGACTCTAAAATTTGAACCGGTCTTTGCAATAATTGACCGTGTAATTTAGAAACTGTCGCACTTTTTCCAAGTAAGCGTTGTAATCCCACATTACCTAACGTAACGATTAGTACTGGAGAAATATTTAATAGTTCAAAATCTAATATTGGAGCATGAGCAATGATCTCACTTTGAGTGGGTGGGCGATTATACTTCTTTTTTACCGTCTCACCGTTTCTTTCTTTTTTATCTTTCCATATGAATGGACGGCTTCTTACAGCACTTGTCATATATACATCTTCTCTTGTTAGTCCTATACTAGCTAACGATTTTTTTAGTTCCTCCCCTGCTCTCCCTACAAAAGGGAGACCTTGTATAGCCTCGTTCTCTCCAGGTGCTTCTCCCACGAGCATAAGAGTAGGCTTTCTCGGTCCTTTACCTTTTACAAAACCTTCAACCGGTGATCCCTCTATTCTTTTTATGCATATATCCATTAAATGGTTCGGTATCTCAAACACTTTCTTCCCTCCTTACAAAAAATCCTCTCCACGAATCGGAAAGGATTTATAATCTATTCTTTTTATTTTTTCTCTTACGCTTTCTATATTCGTACCAAAGAGCCACCAGTACAAACCATGTATACCCTACCATCCACCCAGCAAACACATCGGATGCATAGTGTCGAGACTCTGCTATTCGAGAAAGTCCTATCATGACGGACATGAATATGGCCCCCAACCAAATGGTTACGGTGATTTTTCTATTAGTCTGATGCTCAGTAGCTAAATAAGCAATTGTAAACAAATAGAGCAGGCCAACCATCGCATGACCAGAGGGGAAACTATAAGTTTCTAATTGGGAAGGGACGTCGGGACGTTCTCGTTGGATTACTCTTTTAAGCAGCTGGTTCAAGGCATTCCCTACCCCAACCGTAAATAAAACAAATAGCATGCCTCGATAATTATGAGAACGTATCCATAGTAATAAAATAATTAATAACGCGATAAGTAAAATAAATTTGGTATCACCAAAATAGTGAAATGCTGTGATAAATGAATTACCTTCAAGAAGGTTGCCCATTTTTTGATCTAACGACACTACTTCATCTTTAGCTATATTCAAAAACAGCATTGTAAACCCTAGTAATGTAACAAATCCTAGTGGATAAAACCATTTTTTCACAGAATCCCTCCTATTTATTATAAGAATTATAAGCCAGATAGCTTACAAGTACAAAGAATTAGCGAATGATATAGATTCATAAGCTAATTTTAGAGAGGGGACAGAGGTTCTAAGCAACCTCTGCTTTCAAGGGTAATCGATTAGGAGAATAGACAGATTTTAATGAGTCAAAGATGCAATTATAAAAATACTAGAATCGTTCCTCCGTCAAATCTGTGTTAATGGAGACGGCCGCCTTGTTTCCATCTGCAGCTGCAATCATAAGAGATGAAGGTATAGGCTTCCTAGATTCTCCAGCGACATATACATTTTTTTGTGTTGTGCGACAACGTGGATCAGTCATCACCCTTCCTTTCTCGTCTATTTCACAACCTAATTTCTCAGCAAAATAGTTTGGGCGATAATACGTGGGAGCAACAAATCCAAGAGTTCTATTAATAATCTCACCGGACGCCAACTTTACCTCTTTGAGATAACCCTCTTCACCTACAAGTTCCTCTATTCGATCATTTTTTATTTCAATATTATGCTTGGCAAGCTCGCGCATACCTTCCTGTGATAAGTCATTTCCATTAGTTAGCACCAACAGGTCATTTGACCAATTATAAATGAGTTTAACCATATGAAGGATGTGTTCTTCCTTTTCAGCTAGAATTAGAAGTGGCTTATCCCGTAACTCCCACCCATCACAATAAGGACAACTAAAGAGGCTTTTTCCATAGAACTTCCGAATACTTTCAATCGGAAATACTTCCTGAATACCTGTTGCGAGCAATAATTTTTCGGAAACATATTCATTATTGTCTCTTGTTTTAACGATAAAATTACCTTCCTCTTTCTCTCTCCTTACTTCAATAATGGTCTTATTAAAGTAACTTACATTCGGGTAATTTTTTAATTCGCTTAGCCCAATCCCTTTGAATTCATGTGGTTTTATGCCATCTCTTGTTATAAATCCATGTGATTCATGAGTTACTCTATTACGATTTGTCCCATCGTCGAATAAGGCAATTTTTCTTCGCGCTCTTCCTAAAGTTAAACTAGCACCCAGGCCTGCGGGGCCGCCTCCGATAATAATACAGTCATACATTGATATTGCCTCCTTACATATGCCAAGTCAAAGAGGTTAGCATGCTAACCTTCCTTTTATTAAATAATTTTCCCCTTTTATTGTTCCCTAAATTTAATGTTTCCTAACATTACTTTATTAAGAAAACTTTAAAAAACTAAAGGGCTTGAAGGAAATAGAAAAAGCCTGCCTATAAATGTTGAATTATCCAACAATTATAGGCAGGCTTTACTCATTTTTATATAGTTATCGCACTATCAATAACTTCTTGAGGAATTTCAATTTTTTCTACTCCATTAAAGTTAGAGAAATCTGTCTTCATATCTTGATTCATATTAATAGATTCGCCTTCTGCCTCCATATCCATATCTACAGTAACATCAACCTTAGTAGTTTGGAAGCTCTCTTTATCAATATGAATTAAATAGCTGATTGAATTAATTTTTACATCTAGCTGTACGTCTTCTCCAGCCTGTGCCATGCTTTGAAGCGTTTCATCTATTTGAGCTTGTACTAATTCATTAAATTTGTCACCTGATGCATCAAGTGTCAAAATATAATTTTTATCATCTTGTTCAAATTTAAAGTCTTTAATATAATCTTCAAGTTCAGCAAGCGAGCTAGCAGGATTAGCTGAGTTAGTTTGTGCCATGACGTCACCCAGTGCATCTGTTGGTAGCTTCATCCACTGCTTCCCTGTTCCCTCATACATATAGAACTCAGTTCCATTGAAGTACATCTCTGTTTCCATCGACTCGTCCATTGATCCGTCTTCTGTTTTCATAGAAGTTGTTCCTTTTTGGTGCATTTGCATTGGTTCAATAACTACATCCATATCCATGTCAGCCTTAAGCTCTACGTTTGCTTCTTCACTTGGTATATTCATTTTTTGGTGTAGATTCACTTTAGCAGAAACACTTTTCAGTTCCTCAGATACTTCCATTGACTTGTTATATACTTCTTCCAAAGTCATATCAGTAGTTTCTTTTACTTCCTTATTAGCCGGCGTAGCAGTGTCGTTACAAGCAGCTAATGCAAAAGTCATCGTAGTAGCCGCTAATAGCATTTTCCATTTCTTCATGTTAGTCCCATCCCTTCTTTGTTTCACACTTAACATACGAACAAATTATTGAAAGGTTTCACTTTTTTTACAAATTAACGAATACCACGCATGTATTTTTGGATGACCGGTGTCATTAGATAAAGAATTACCCCTAACCCTATTGCAATTGCACCTATTACTCCAAAGTACATAATTTCTGTTTCTGGCTTGTACAATTTTACAACCTGCGCATTAATTGCTTGTGCAGAGGCATTTGTCATAAACCATAAACTCATCGTTTGTGCAGCAAAAGCAGCTGGAGCTAGCTTTGTAGTTGCAGACAAACCAACTGGTGAAAGAAGCAACTCACCAAGTACTACTAAGAAAAAGCTTAGAACAAGCCACATAGGATTAGCTAACGTATCAGTACCATTAAAGTAAGCAGGGAAAATCATTACGACAAAGGACAGACCCGCAAAGAATAACCCATATGCAAATTTACGAGGGGTTGACGGTTGTCTATTCCCAAGTTTCACCCATAGCCACGCAAAGACTGGAGCAAGGGCGATGATAAATAATGGATTCAACGATTGGAACCACGCAGGTGAAATTTCAAATGACCCAAGAGTTAGATCTACACGCTCATCTGCATATTGAGCTAAAATGTTAGAACCTTGTTCTTGAATTGCCCAGAACATCATAGCTGCTACGAAAAGTGGAATGTAAGCAAGTAAACGAGACTTTTCATCTTCCGTTGACTTATCACTTCTATACATAATAATGAAGTATAGAGTTGGGATTAAAATACCAAGTATGGAGATAGTCATAGTGAAAACGTTAATCGTCATAATACCAGCTTGAATCAGATAATAACCAAGTGCAACAATAATTACTACAGCTATTGCTAATCTCGTAAAGAATTTTTTCTTTCCTTCTTTAGTAAGCGGATTTGGTACATAAGATCCTGCCAAGCCTAAATATTTTTTCTTAGTTAGTAAAAAGACTACTAATCCGATTGCCATACCTACAGCTGCCAAACCAAATCCTAAATGGAAGTTATACTCTAAGCCGATTGTCCCAACAATTAATGGTGCAATGAAAGCTCCCATATTAATACCCATATAGAAAATACTGAAACCTGAATCTCTACGAGCATCCTCAGCGGAATATAAATCACCGACAATAGTAGAAATATTAGACTTTAATAAACCAGTACCAATAATGATAAATGCCATGGATATGAATAAGGTAGTTAAACCACCTGGGAATGCCAGTACAATATGACCGATCATAATTAATACTCCGCCATAGAACACTGTTCTAGTAGTACCGAATAGTCTATCGGCTATCCAACCACCAATAATCCCAGACATATAAACTAAGGAACCATAAACAGCCATAATAGAGTTAGCTGTTGATCGTTCTAGCCCTAAACCGCCTTGAGTCACTTCGTAATACATATAATAGATTAAAATTGCGCGCATACCGTAGTATGAAAAACGCTCCCAAAACTCCGTAAAGAACAAAGATAGAAGCCCTTTCGGCTGTCCAAAAAATCCTGTTTGCGGTACGGATTTTACTATTTCTTCTTTCGATAACATCTAATTACGCCTCATTTCTACAAAATAATAATTAAAATATTTCCTATTCTTTCAAAAAAGAAACATTATAATATTTCGACAACTGAAATTATTCGTTATAATAGTCGTTATGATAATGAAAAGGGGATACGAAATGCTCAAGAAATTTTTTTCATTTTACAAACCACATAAACGATTATTTATTATTGATTTTAGCAGTGCCGTTTTTGTTGCAATTTTAGAACTAGCATTCCCAGTAGCTGTGCAATGGTTTATCGATGACCTTCTGCCCTCAGGAAATTGGGAGACAATCGTTCGTGTAGGTATAGTTCTCTTATTCGTCTATATTATTAGTACTGTACTCCAATATATCGTGAGCTACTTGGGGCACAAGTTAGGTATTAACATTGAGACAGATATGAGACAAAAACTATTTAACCATGTCCAACGACAATCATTTCGTTTTTTTGATAACACGAAAACGGGCCACATTATGAGTAGAATCACAAATGACCTGTTTGATATCGGAGAACTAGCACATCATGGACCCGAGGACCTATTTATTGCCATAATGACTATTATAGGTACCTTCACTATTATGTTCAACATTAATCCCGAGTTGGCTATTATTGCTATTATAATGGTTCCATTTTTATCTATTGTAGCAACCTATGGGAATATCATGATGAATAAAGCTTGGAAAAATATGTACGGGAAAATCGCTGACGTCAATGCAAGAGTAGAAGACAGCGTTTCCGGAGTACGAGTTGTCCAATCCTTTACAAATGAAAATTTTGAAATTTCAAGATTCAAGGAAGATAATTCACAATTCCGAATAGCGAAACTAAAAGCTTACAAAGTCATGGCAGGTACTCATTCTACCATCTATATGATGACAAGGCTAGTAACTTTAGTTGTCCTGGTAGTAGGAGCATGGTTCTCTTTTCAAAACTACATAACTTATGGAGAGCTAGTAAGTTTTATTTTATATGTAAATGTACTAATTAAGCCAGTGGATAAAATTACCGCTTTATTGGAATTATATCCAAAAGGAATGGCTGGATTTAAGCGCTTCTTAGAATTAGTGGAGCAAGAGCCTGAAATCGAAGATAAACCGAATGCAATTCAAGTAAATCATTTAAACGGTAATATTTCCTTTAGTCATGTTAGCTTCCAATACGATGAGCACAAAACTGTGTTAAAGGATATTAACCTTTCCATACGTGCTGGTGAAACAGTAGCGTTTGTTGGCCCTTCCGGGGCAGGTAAAACAACCATTTGTTCCTTAATACCTCGTTTTTACGATGTTAGTGACGGGGCAATTTCTGTTGATGGGATCAATATACAAGATTTATCGCTTCAATCACTCCGTTCACAAATCGGAATAGTCCAACAGGATGTATTTTTGTTTACCGGCACCATTCGAGAAAATATTGCTTATGGAAAAAAGGATGCTACGGAAGAGGAAATTCGTAGCGCAGCTAAGAAAGCACATTTAGAAAGCTTAATCGCTTCCTTACCAGCTGGGTATGATACACAAATAGGAGAGCGTGGACTAAAATTGTCAGGTGGACAAAAACAAAGACTGGCAATAGCTCGAATGTTTTTAAAGAATCCGCCTATTCTCATTTTGGATGAGGCAACTTCTGCTCTCGATACAGAAACAGAAAAAATTATCCAGCAATCACTAATGGAGTTGGCAGAGGATCGTACAACTCTTATAATTGCCCACCGCTTAGCGACAATTAGAGACGCGGACCGGGTAATTGTAGTAACTGAGGATGGAATTGCTGAAGATGGATCATATAACGAGCTTGTGGCTAAAGAAGGTATTTTTGCAAGACTTCATAACATACAGTTTCAACAAGTTTAAACTACAATATACTGAGCTAATTTGAAAAAACAGCATAAAAAAAGAAGAAGCTCCGAAAATTATTCGGAGCTTCTTCTTTTTATGGTTGATACACAAATTCTTCTAAACGATCATAATCTGATTTTTTTAATTCCACGTGTACTAGCGTTCCTTCTTCCTCATATGAGGTCGACTTAACCGTGGCTTTCTCATTCAGATATGAAACGATATCTCCTCGATCAAATGGAATTAGCAGATCGCACTGAACATAGTCAGAGAATATATATTTTTTTATAATATCTAGTAGTTCATCTAAACCTTTCCCATCTTTTGCAGATATCCAGATATTACTTCCTGCAACGTGTGGGTACATCATGTCTGCTAAATCGGATTTATTGTAAACAAAAATTGTTGGAACGTCCTTTACTCCTACTTCAAGTAGCGTTTCATTCGTCACATCCATCATATATCGGTGTTCATCATTAGAAACATCGACCACGTGTAATAGTAGATTAGCGTCCCTTGCTTCCTCAAGTGTTGATCGGAATGCCTTCACTAGATGATGGGGTAGTTTACTGACGAATCCTACTGTATCAGTTAATAGGAATTCCTTTTGGTCTGGTAGTTTAATTTGACGGACGGAAGTTTCCAATGTAGCAAATAGCATGTCTTTCTCAAATACTTGCTTCGATTGTTCTTGTCCAATCTTTTGAAGCAGTTGGTTCATAATCGTAGACTTTCCGGCGTTCGTATAGCCAACTAGAGAAACAACAGGTATATTATTTTTTTTACGTTGCTTTCTTTGCGTTTCCCTTTGATCCTTAACTAGTTCTAGCTCTCTCTTCAGCTTTGCTATTTGGTCTTCGATTTTACGACGATCCAGTTCTAGCTTTGTTTCCCCAGCACCACGGTTACTAACTCCTCCACCCGTACTACCACCCTGACGACCAAGGGAGGCTCGCAGACCGACAAGTCTCGGTAGCATATATTGAAGTTGTGCTAGTTCCACTTGCATTTGTGCCTCATTAGATTTTGCACGTCTTGCAAAAATGTCTAAAATTAGCATAGTACGATCTATTACCTTGCATTCTAAATCCCGCTCTAGGTTTCTTATTTGAGATGGAGAAAGTTCATCGTTAAATATAACGAGATTTGCATCTGTAGCATCGAAGAGATTTTTTATCTCCTCTACTTTACCTGTTCCTACATAATGAGAAGATGTCACTCGCTCTAAATTTTGAGTGATTTCACCAACAACCTCCACGTCTAAAGCTGCAGCTAAATTAATAAGCTCCTCTAATTCATATTCGAAATGCTCATCTTTTTGTAGCTTAACTGCAACTACAATCGCTCTTTCATCTAACTGTTCCATTATAAAATCCTCCTCTTAATCGAAACGATATACTCCTTGTTCGTAAATTATAGCTTCTTGGTTAGGGAGGCCTTTAATTTGCACACTAACAAGCCTTTCTTTAGTCCCTTGTTTCAGCTGTTTAAATATTAAATTTGTATTGGGTAAGAATAACGTTTGGTGATCGTAAGTAACATTCAGATAGCTAGTCCATTTCTCTATTACTTCCCTTGGATTTTCTACATGAAACTCACAGCTCTCAATGGTAAGTTGGAGATTACTATTGTTCACTGTTCCCTCCTTCTGAAGCAACTCATATCTTTCATCATCCGTTTCTTCCCATTCTATAAAAAATGGCGCAGGTAAGCTGTCACTAACTTCTTCTTTAATAAATAGCATTTTCCATTTACGTAAAGATCCAGCCGCTGTCTTTCTTTCAGCATACAATACTCCTGTTGTTTCTATACCTTTATTTTCTAAGTCTTTTCTAAGTACTTCCAAATCGTTTGCCCTAATGCAAATCGTTCCAAAACCTGGACCTTCTTTTAAATCATGGAGCATTAATTCTACTAAAGGGTGTACTACACGCCTAGCTACCTGTTCCTCTTCCATCGCTAACCATTCTACATAACTATTTTTCGTATAAAGAAGCGCATTATACGTCCCCCAGTTTAAATGCTGTCCACCAACCACGGCATGAATTCCTTGCTGTTGCCAATCTCCGGTCACTTCTGTAGGTTTTTTATTTACAAAATGAACAATATGGTCTAAAAACATACATTCACCTCTTATCTCAAAATTATCCTTTTATAAAATTAAGTATACAGGAAAACTGAAAAAAGCACCGATTATAACCTCGGTGCTTAAATCCTAAGTGTAAGCTCAGATCACAGCTAATACTAACTCTAGAGAACATGAACTGCGAGGAACTGCCTCCTCACTTTCCCCCATTTGCCTGTCGGGGCAGACATAGGCGGTTTCGCTTTTCTTGGTGTCTAACTACTCCGCCTTGCCCCTCGGGGTCAAATGGGTAAATACTCCGGTGGCTGAGGAGCTGCCTCCTCGCATTTCCCCATTTGCCTGTCGGGGCAGACATAGGCGGTTTCGCTTTTCTTGGTGTCTAGCTGCACCGCCTTGCCTGTCGGGGCAGTGACAGGCGCCTTCGCTTTTCTATATATCGTTTCGAATCATATAGATTAGTGTTTGAAGTTCTACGGAAAGGTCTATTGTATGTACGCGAATCTCTTCAGGGGTGCTGATTGGAACAGGAGTGAAATTTAAAATCCCCTTTACATCTGATCCAACTAGGAGGTTGGCCACCTCTTGGGCAGAACGGCTTGGAAGAGTGAAAATGACTAATTCAATTCCGTATTCCTTCAGTTTTTCTAGCATCACACTGGAATGAAAAACTGGGATATCGCTAATAATGGTTCCTTCGAGTGGTGCCTTCGTATCAAATGCGACTACTATTCTAGTATTATGATTTTTTTGGAAATTATATTTTACAAATGCTGTCCCTAAGCTACCAACACCTATCAATGCAACCTTCGCGGCTTCGTCTTGATCTAATGTTTTTCTGAAAAACTCTAGTAGATGGGGTACATCGTAGCCATAGCCTTTTTTACCTAATGCACCAAAATGAGAAAAGTCTCTCCGGATGGTTGCCGAGTCGATTTTCATCGCTTCACTTAGCTGTTGGGATGAAATACGTTTATGCTCTGCATTGTGAAAGCTTTGCAAAAATCTATAATATAAAGGAAGTCGTTTCATCGTCGCTTGAGGAATGCGAGGTACATCACGTTTCATAAGTATCCTCCTAATGTATAAGGCAAATTCATTTTTTCACGTTACCTTTCTTTCATTGTAAAGGGAGAACGTTGCAACGACAAGTCCTATCTATTACACTTAGGATAGAATTGAGGTGCAAATAATCGTGATCGTTTTACAAGTAAACCAAGTAACTAAATCCTTTAACGGGGAAGATATATTAACAAACGTAAAGCTAGAGGTTCAAGACCGTGACCGAGTTGCACTAGTCGGTCGTAACGGTGCTGGGAAATCTACCTTACTTAAAATAATTGCTGGAGAAATGTCCTATGATTCCGGTGACATTATCCTGCCAAAAAATATTAGACTAGGCTACTTAGAACAGCATGCCGGTTTAGAATCCAAGCTGACCATTTGGGAGGAAATGAAATCCATCTTCAGTCATTTAATAGACTCCGAAAAAGAATTACGTTCATTAGAAGCCCAAATGGCTGACCCTGCTGTCTATGAGGATTCAGAAGCCTACGCTAAAGTAGCTGCTACATATGACGAGTTACAGCTTGCATTTAACGAGGCTGGTGGCTATCGCTTTGAATCTGACATCCGCTCTATCTTACATGGGATGCAGTTTTTCCCGGACGACTATGACAAGCCTGTACAAGCCTTATCTGGCGGACAAAAAACGCGCCTAGCTTTAGCTAAAATGCTATTAAGTAAGCCCGATTTACTCATACTCGATGAGCCTACAAACCATTTGGATATCCAAACACTCAGCTTCTTAGAAAACTATTTGAAAAACTATAGTGGAGCCATTTTAATCGTATCCCATGACCGGTACTTCCTAGATCAGGTAGTAAATCTAGTGTACGAGGTTTCTCGCCATAATGTTACGAGATACGTTGGTAACTACAGTGCCTATTTAACGCAAAAGGCAAAAAATTATGAGCTGGATAAAAAGAAGTATGAGAAGCAACAAGAGGAAAAGGCAAAGCTAGAGGATTTTGTTAGTCGTAACCTGGCTCGTGCCTCCACAACCAAGATGGCGCAGTCTCGAAGAAAAGTAATCGAGAAGACAGACTGGATGGATGCACCTGATGGCGATGAAAAATCTGCTAACTTCGGTTTTACCATCGACCGGCCTAGTGGTAACGACGTTTTGCGCTTAGAGGACGTGGCAGTTGGCTACTCCAATAAAACCGTCTCCTCTAACATCTCATTTTCTGTGTACAAGCAGGACCGGATTGCATTAGTTGGACCGAATGGCGTCGGTAAATCCACCTTGCTGAAAACAATTATGAAGCAGCTTCCATCTGCTGGCGGGCATATTCAATACGGGACGAATGTGCAATTTGGTTACTATGACCAGGAACAGGCAGCTCTTTCCGGCAATAAAACCGTTTTGAAAGAGCTATGGGATGAATGGCCTCTCATGAATGAAAAGGATGTTCGCAATGTACTAGGTCGCTTCCTGTTCTCTGGAGACGATGTGCAAAAAACCGTCTCTACGCTATCCGGTGGAGAAAAGGCTAGACTTGCACTTGCCAAGCTCATGCTATTGAAATCAAATACGCTAGTTCTAGATGAGCCTACGAACCATTTAGATTTAGATAGCAAAGAGGTTTTAGAGAATGCTTTGCTCGATTTCCCTGGAACAATTATCTTCGTGTCACATGACCGTTATTTTATTAACCGAATTGCAACAAAGGTAATTGAACTCTCCTCCAAAGAAGCAACACTGTTTTTAGGTGACTATGACTATTATCTAGAGAAAAAGGAAGAGCTCGAGGAATTAGCAATGGAAAGCTCGATTGCACAAAATACAGTCGTCCAAAAGGTCAATACCTCGACGATTGATAAAGAAGCGAAGAAAAAGGAAAGACAAATTCGACGTCAAATCGATGAGCTCGAGGAACAAATTCCTGCTATCGATTCAGAAATCGCATTACTCGAGGAAAAGCTATGTGATCCAGAAGTCTTCCAGGATCATGAGGCAGTCCAAAAATTACAGAGTGAGCTCGATAACCTTAAGGTAAAGCAAGACACTATCTCCAATGAATGGCTGGAGCTACAGGAACAATTAGAAGAAATTACAGGGTAAGCCGATTGACTCGGTTTACCTTTTTTTATATGGGGAAAAATATATAATGTCGAACTATTTGTTTTTGGGATTAACTATTCAATTTATAAAGAAAACAGTCAGATTAATGGGACAAGCCAACCAATTATTAAATTGATCGAGTCGGTTTATGGTACAAAGTTATCTAATCGCTCTAACAGGATATCAGATACCCATGTTGTATTTTGTCGAACGATGGCATATATAGGTCAAGCCCCTTTTTCCTAAAAATCTTTTTCCACATATTTATTAACATCAAAAGTACTGTCATATCAATCTATCAACAGGTTTATCCACATTGTCCACAGATTAAAAACTTAGTTTTCCACAAGTTGTGAGTATAAATAACCACAATATATTGAAAACACACAACTTACTAACAAGTTATCAACAAATTGTGCATAAGTACGAATGTTCTCTATTG
Organism: uncultured Psychrobacillus sp.; assembly: GCF_938022135.1. Taxonomy (NCBI): domain Bacteria; kingdom Bacillati; phylum Bacillota; class Bacilli; order Caryophanales; family Bacillaceae; genus Psychrobacillus; species uncultured Psychrobacillus sp. Next base: position 5,845 of record NZ_CALIED010000011.1, on the reverse strand, counting down.
ACAACCGAAATAATACATGGTAAAAAATCCTCTTTTCTTGTCGAAGAAAAGAGGATTTCGTTTAGTTCCAGCTATTTAATTCTAACCCAGGACGACCATTCATCGCTAAATCCCCTATTTGCCCTGCTGAAAATTTAGAGCTACCAGCAGCTGCGATCATGGCTGCATTGTCTGTACATAATTTGATCGGAGGCACATAAAAAGGAATATTCTCTTTTTGGAATGCTTCTTCCAATGCTTTTCGCAGTCCTTTATTTGCTGCTACACCACCAGCAGCAATTACTTGCTTCACATTAAACTCCCTAGCTGCACGAAGCGTTTTAGTAGTGAGTACTTCTATTACGCTCTCTTGGAAGCCTGCGGCAAGATGGTTAGGATTGATTGCTTCCCCTCTTTGCTCCGCATTATGCTGATAATTGATGACTGCTGATTTTAAGCCACTAAAACTAAAATCATAAGAGCCTTCCTCTAGCCAAGCCCTTGGGAAAGGCACTGCTTGATCGCTCTCATTTGCTAGACGATCTATGTGTGGACCGCCAGGATAAGGGAGATTCAAGACTCTAGCTACTTTGTCATAAGCCTCTCCAGCTGCATCATCGCGTGTTTCTCCGATTAGCTCAAACTGACCGTCTTCTTTCATCAACACTAGCTCGGTATGCCCTCCTGATACTACTAGAGCAAGTAACGGAAATTCCATCGGCTGGACCAACGCATTTGCATAAATATGCCCCGCAATATGATGAACTCCTACTAAAGGCAGACCGTTTGCAAACGAGAATGCTTTTGCAGCGTTTATTCCTATTAATAGGGCACCTACTAGCCCAGGGCCTTCGGTTACTGCCACTGCATCTAAATCCTGAGGAGTCATGTCCGCTTGCTTTAAAGCCTCTTCGATAACCAGTGTGATTTGCTCCACATGATGACGAGAAGCAACCTCTGGAACTACTCCACCAAAGCGCTTGTGACTTTCTATTTGTGATGCTACGACATTGGATATTATTTCTGTTCCATTTTTGACAATGGAAGCCGCTGTTTCATCACAGCTTGTTTCTATTCCTAAAATATATTGATCTTTTGTCATTTGAATTCCACCCACATTACAAGAGCATCCTCTTGTGTATCTGTATAATAATTTTTACGAATGCCTCCATCCTGGAAGCCAAGCTTGTAATATAAATTTTTTGCAACCGTATTGGATACGCGTACCTCTAACGTCATAAGTACTCCTTGTTGTTCCTTTACAATACGGATCGCCTCACGCATCAAGCCTTCTCCAATTCGATGGCCTCGCATACGTTCTGCTACTGCCACATTCGTGATATGACTTTCATCCATGACAATCCACATCCCACAATAGCCGACAATATCCTTTTCCTCTGTCTCCGCTACTAAATAGTAGGAATATAGATTAGTCGTCATTTCATGCTCGAATGCCTCTCTAGTCCATGGATGTGCGAATGCCTCTTCTTCTATTAAAAGCACCTGGTCTATGTCTTCTATAGTCATTTTGCGATAGGTAATCGTTTTAGTTTCCATTTTTCTTCTGCTCTTTCATCCAGTTTGCCTCTGCCTCTGTTATTCGTAAATATTCTGGAACCGTAGTATGTACGTCTTTTGGCTCCATATTTTGCGCAATTTCTATTAGGACTGCAGCACTTGGTAATGAAAATGATGCTCCTGCTTGGTGGACTTTATCGCCAAGCACCTCTTTTATTTGGTTCCAATGAAGAGCTACATCCATTCCTACAAATAAAATGGGCTGCCCCATCTCATCTAAAGTAGATAGCAAATCTGCCATAGACATATGAGATTCCTTAACTAATTTACCGTCCGTATAAATTCCCGCAAATACATTTCCACGTCGAGCATCCATAATGGAACACACCGTCCCTTGGAAATATGGTGCGTTCCCTGCAAGCACCTGCAAACTTGAAACCGAGTAAATTGGAATATTTAACGTCCAAGCGAGCGTCTTTCCGATTGTCACACCGATTCGCACTCCCGTATAAGAGCCTGGCCCTTTTGCCACCGCAATCGCATCTAGCTCGTTAGGCTGAATATTAGCTTTTTTCATAAGCTCCTCTATTGCTGGCATCGTTCCAATGGAATGAGTTACCTTCACAGAGGACTTATATTCTGCAAGCACCTGCCCGTCCTTTACGACTGCTACCGCAAGCGGTGTATGAGATGTATCTATTCCTAACCAAATCATTCAAAAAGCTCCTCACATAATTGTTCATATCTCTTCCCAAAAGGCTCAAACGTAAATCGACGCTTGTCATTGTCCAGTCGATGAATCTGTATTGCCAATCGTTCAGGCGGCAAATCCTCCTGTATTAAATGAGCCCACTCAATAATGCTTACTGCATCACCGTAAAAAAGCTCGTCCCAGCCCAGATCCTCATCGCTATCCGCTAAACGGTAAACATCCAAATGGTTTAAAGGTAACCTACCCTCATATTGCTTCATTATGGTAAACGTTGGGCTGTTCACGTTTCTTGTGATTCCAAGACCCTTCGCCACACTTTTCGTAAATGTTGTCTTCCCTGCTCCCAAATCTCCCTCTAATGTAAGGACATCTGCAGGCTGTAATAACTCAGCTAGCTGTCGGGCCAAAACTTCCGTCTCCAGCTCCGAATCAATCAATCGCTCATACATCATCGATCGCTTTCCTTTCAAGTACAAATCTATTTGACTCTATTATAAAGAATAACCGCTCATAATGTAACTCTAGGACATTTATATGTACAGAACTCTTTGAATGAAGAACAGCTCTAACAGATAGCTGAATGCTCCGATTACGACAATCAAAGCCTAGATTACTACAATCAACCGGTAGTTTGCGACAATCAACCCCTGGATTACTACAATCAACCTCTAGATTACTACAATCCTCACATCTTTTACGACAATCAATCGCAGGCTCTTCCACATCTCCTTCCCTATCCCCCTACCAGCTTGCGAATCCCTATTCCAACAAACAAAAGGACCACCTCACCTATGTGAGACAGCCCTTCTATTAATGTTATTGCAATAATCGAAGCACTTTTTCTACTTCCTGCTCGCCAGCATGCTCCCAGCGGTTCTTGTCGGTAATGTTACCGTCTTGATCTACGGGTGATTGAAACTGATCAAATCCAGTCGTTGTTAGCAACGAATTTTCATCCTTATCTAAACCAACGTTAACGACATGTTTGATTAAATAAGGAGATTGGAATTTAATATGTGCCTCATAATCATCAAGCTCTCCTTGAGTCACCGTAAAAGGGATACGAAGATAGATGGTTTCTCCTTCCTCACGGCAAAGGATAGAATCAAAGCTACCTTTATGGTAATCCCAGTTCCCTCCGATTGTATAACCTAAACTCGAGATACGGTCATGTAAATCTCCAAAAAATGCTGTCTTACCTTCTAATTCTGTGTTTAACTGAAGCATTGCTATCACTCCTTCATTGGATACTCATGTATAGAGTTTCCCAATGCCAGTAATAACATACGTTATTTTTCTTTTTCAAAAAACAAGCCGATTACCTTTTCCAATAAACCCTTTTTAGGATGATTCAAGTTTATCTCGATAAGTTTTTGAGCGATTAAATCGGACAGCATGTCATAGCCTGCTTCCCCAAAATGAAGACCATCGTTCTTTTCGCCAACTAATAGCTCTTTGTAATCTTCTCTTGAATACATAGCAGTAAAAAAATCTATGTAGTGACTACCTGTCTCTTCAGCTACCTCTCTTACAACGGTTGTATATTGTAGCAAGGACTCATTAGAGCGATTCTCCTGAAAAGATTCATCTACTGGAGGCGGTGAAATAAGAATCGTCTTACTTGGACCAATGACCTTCGCAAAGGTGGTTATATTACGCTTGAATAATTCTAAGTCTACTAAACGATATGTGGCAGAATCATTCGAACCAAAAAGAACTGTGACATAGTCAGGTTTTTTAGCAATTACATCTGCAGCGAAACGTTCAATCGCCTGTTCAGTAGTATTGCCCGAGACTCCGGCGTTGATAAAATTATAGTTCGGTAATTTCTGAGATAGCTTATACGTAAGCGCCGGACTTGGATTACCTTCCTTTCTAGCGGTGATACTATCACCAAAACAAACAACAGTTGTCATTTTTATCAAGCCTCCATTCTATTATTTTTTTCTCTCCTTAAGTTTATATTCACTAAAAAGTGGCTATACAAACATATGAGACGGCTATGGAGGAACATCATGAACAAGAAACGAGTCACATGGGTAGACGTAACTAAGGGTTTTTTAATGATCCTCGTTGTTATAGGACACTACCCTGGAGAACTAGATTTCCCTCTATCAAAGTATATTTACTGGTTTCATATGCCAGCATTTTTTCTATTGAGTGGAATCTTTTTCAAAGAAATCAAAGAAGATACATCATCTAATAAAACAGTAAAGAAAAGATTTCTACAACTAATGGTACCTTATCTATTTTTCCTTTTAACGATTACAGGTATTCGATATGGTATGGAAATATCCCAAGGAAACCATGATTTTTCTTGGTATTTAAATGATTTATGGAAATTATTCATTGCCGGTAGATTCGTACGGGGTGCTTACGGAGTTTTCTGGTTTGTCACCACTCTATTCTTTACTTATCTATTATTTATGTGGATGACAAAATATTTAAGCAAAGTACAACAAATAAGTCTCCTTGCGTTTTGCTATATTGCAGCGCATCTTCAAAGTATTTTTGCTAGAGAAGTAATCAGTGAATCAGCAGTAGAATCAGCACAATCTATCCCAATGGTATGGAATTTAGATGTCGTATTGATGGCAGTAGTATACTTTTCTTTAGGCTACTACGGTAAATCACTGTGGATGAATGTGACCAAGCCTTGGCTATTCAGCGCAGGAGCGTTAGCTTTTGGAATGATTCTACTAGATCAAAATGGATTGATAAATTACAAACTGAGCATGAAATTTCTTCGTTATGATCATATGCTATTAGATTTAATTATCCCGATTTCCTTTATCATTGTAATCGTAGGCCTTTTCCAAAGAATTACTAAAATTCTTTCACTGGAATGGCTTCGAAAAATTGAAAATCATTCCATAGCTATTATGTACTTACATATTTTTACGGACATGATTTTGAACGATTACTTTGAATATGGAGTTGTCGGTTACACTATATTATGTACAGTTATTCCAATTATTATTTCTATTATCATTCAAAACGTTATCCCATATGGTAAATTTTTGCTCGGAGATATCCGCGCGAAAAGACCAATGCAGATAGAGATTTAAAAACCGCCAAATGGCGGTTTTTTAATGTATAAACAAGTATTACATAAATAAAACAGAACATTAGTTCGTAAATATGTTATAATAGAAAGTGCAATTGCATACCAGGTTGGGCGGCGGTCACTTCTTTCAAAGGGGTGATGCCAATGACAATTTACGAATCGATCAATTTGTTAATGCAGCTAAGTGCTGTCTTCCTAACAGCTTTTTCTATCGTAGTGACATTGATTATTTTCTTCATAAAAAAGAAATAACCGTCCCCTGGCAAAGGTTTGACGGTTATTTCTGACCTAGGACCAACCGCTCTTTCTGCGGCTGCATATTGTAGGACTGGATATTGCAGTATCCAGTCCTTTAACTTGCTTATTTAAAGCTATTATATACAGAAACCGACATACATTCAACTTATAGCTGGTCAAATATGCCTTACTTTTCTGCATATCTCCCAGGATTATTAATACTAATGAATTACTTTATGATATGCAATATTCTCTTATAACATTCAAAGATTCTTTCAACAAGAAAAGCGCAAGCGCCTGTCACTGCCCCGACAGGCAAATGGGGAAAAGCG